>CAHJWT010000081.1 GCA_903643075.1 Sphingomonadaceae bacterium
CGGCGGGGCAGGTCGAGATCGTTCGCGGGGCCGATATGCAAACGCTCGCCGTCCGTATCGCGGCGGAGCGCGGCGGCACCTACGTCCTCACCTTCGACGACATCACCGGGCAGCTCGCCGACCAGCGCCAGGCGGCGTGGGCCGACGTCGCGCGGCGGATCGCCCACGAGATCAAGAACCCGCTGACCCCGATCCAGCTGTCGGCCGAGCGGCTTCAGCGCAAATACGCGCGCCAGATCGCCGACGATCCCGAAACCTTCGCGTCGCTGACCGGCACGATCATCCGCCAGGTCGGCGATCTCCGCCGGATGGTCGACGAGTTCAGCAGCTTTGCGCGGATGCCGAAGCCGGTGTTCAAGCCCGAGCCCCTCGTCGACCTCGCGCGCGAGGCGGTGTTCATGCAGGAGGTGGCGAACCCCGCCATCAACTTCGCGGTCGAGGTGCCCGACGCGGTGCCGCTCCTCGTCTGCGACCGGCGGCAGATCGCGCAGGCGCTGACCAATCTGCTCAAGAACGCCGCCGAAGCGGTCGCCGCGCGGACCGAGCGCGACGCCGTCGAGGGCAGGGAACGCGACGACGGCCGGATCACCCTGGCGGTCGCGGTCAAGCCGCACCGCCTGCTCCTCCGCGTGACCGACAACGGCGTCGGCCTGCCGGTCGAGAACCGCGACCGGCTGACCGAGCCCTACGTCACCACCCGCGCGCGCGGGACCGGGCTCGGCCTCGCCATCGTCAAGAAGATCGTCGAGGAGCACGGCGGTACCCTCGACCTCGGCGACGCGCCCGGTGGCGGCACGGTCGCGCGGCTGTGCTTCGACCAGGCGGTCGCGGTCGAGGACGCGCCGGCTCTCTTGCGGACAGGATAGGCATGGCGCTCGAAATCCTCGTCGTCGACGACGAAGCCGACATCCGCGAGCTGATCGCCGCGATCCTCGGCGACGAGGGCTATGCGACGCGGACCGCGAGGGACAGCGACACTACGCTCACCGCGCTCGCCGAGCGCCGTCCGTCGCTTCTCGTCCTCGACATCTGGCTGAAGGACTCACGCCTCGACGGCATTGAGCTACTCGAAGAGGTCAAGCGTCGCGATCCGACGCTGCCCGTCATCATCATCTCGGGCCACGGCAATATCGAGACCGCGGTCGGCGCGATCAAGCGCGGCGCCTACGACTTCATCGAAAAGCCGTTCCAGGCCGATCAGCTCCTCCTCGTCGTCGCCCGCGCGACCGAGACCGAACGCCTCAAGCGCGAGAACGAGGAGCTGCGCGAGCGTGCCGGCTTCGATACCGAACTGACCGGTTCGTCGGCGCTGATCAACGGCGTCCGCGCGACGATCAAGCGCGTCGCGGCAACCGGCAGCCGGGTCCTCATCACCGGCGCAGCGGGGTCGGGCAAGGAGATCGCCGCGCGCCTCCTCCACCAGTGGAGCCCGCGCGAGCGCGCCCCGTTCGTCGTCGTCAGCGCCGCGCGGATGGACCCCGAGCGGGTCGAGGAGGAGCTGTTCGGCCGTGAGGAGGGCGGGGCGCTCGCCCGCATCGGGCTGTTCGAGCAGGCGCACGGCGGAACGCTGTTCCTCGACGAAGTCGCCGACATGCCGCTGCCGACGCAGGGCAAGATCCTCCGCGTCCTGACCGAGCAAACGTTCCAGCGGATCGGCGGCTCGCGCTGGGTCAAGGTCGACGTCCGCGTGATCAGCGCGACCTCGCGCGACCTGCCCGGCGAGATCACCGCGGGACGTTTCCGCGAAGATCTGTTCTATCGCCTCAACGTCGTCCCCGTCCGCCTGCCGACGCTCGCCGAGCGGCGCGAGGACGTCGGCGAGCTGGTCCAATACTTCCTCGCGCGCTATTCGGCCGAGCGCCGTGTCGGCACCCCGGCGCTGAGCGACGACGCCGTCGCCGCGCTGCAAAGCTACGACTGGCCGGGCAACGTCCGCCAGCTTAGGAATGTCGTCGAGCGGACGCTGATCCTGGCCCCCGCCGACCGCGCCGGCCGGATCGACATCGACATGCTGCCCTCCGAGGTGACGACCGAGCCGGCGAAGCTCCTCCCGGCGCAGGCGGCGAAGTCGATCATGGGCACACCGCTGCGCGAAGCCCGCGAGGCGTTCGAGCGCGAATATCTGCGCGCCCAGATCAGGCGCTTCAGCGGCAACATCTCGAAGACCGCGAACTTCATCGGCATGGAACGCAGTGCTCTCCACCGCAAGCTCAAGGCGCTGGGGCTGGGCGAGGGGCGCGACGACGAAGGAGACGGATGATCGCAGCAACGTCCGGCCGGCGAGCGGTCACAACTCGCCTTGACGCCCATATTGCGGCGCGGCAAGGGCGATAGTCGACGGCGAGGCTAGGGCGGACCGCTCGCATCGATCGTCCAGGAGGCGTCGATGTCCAATCTGATCGCGCGCGCCTTCGCCGGACCGACGGTCGCCGACCAGATGACGCGGTACAACAATCGGTCGCGCGGGTTCGACTATCTCCGCGTCGGACTGTCGCTCGCCGTCATGGTCTGGCACTCGTTCTTCCTGTCGAGCCTGACGCGGGCGAGTGCGACGTCGTTCAGCTACGCCGTCCACATGATCCTGCCGCTGTTCTTCGCGCTGAGCGGCTTCCTCGTCACCGGCAGCCTCGTGCGGACGGCGACGATCCGCGAGTTCATCACGCTGCGCGTTGTCCGCATCATGCCCGCGCTCGCCGTCGAGGTGCTGCTGTCGGCGTTCGTCATCGGCGTGATCTTCACGACGCTGCCTCTCGGCGATTACTTCACCGACCCGCTGTTCTTTACCTATCTGCGCAATCTCTACGGTGACGTCCACTTCCACCTGCCCGGCGTGTTCGAGCAAAACCCGGTGTTCCTCGTCAACGTCTCGCTGTGGACGATCCCCTACGAGCTGCAATGCTACGCCGCGATCGTCGTTCTGTGGCTGCTCGGCGCGGTGCCCAACCGCAAGTGGCTGCTCGTTGCGCTGGTCGTCGTCACGCAGGTCGCGCTGCCGCTGCGTGACTGGATAAACCACGATTTCGCCAACCCGGAGAAGAACAACCTGCCGGGGCGGCTCCTCGTCCTCGCCTTCCTCTACGGCGTGATCATCTATTTTTTCGCCAACCGGATCGTGCTTCGCGCGTGGCTCGCGGGGCTTGCGGCGCTGCTGTGCTATGTCTTCCTGCACTGGGCGGGGACGATGTATCTGATCGCACTGCCGGCCGCGTACCTCACCGTCTTCCTCGGCCTGACCAATCCGCCGAAGATTCCGCTGATCATGCACGGCGACTATTCGTACGGTATCTACCTCTACGCCGGGCCGATGCAGCAGGCGGTGCTCGCTCTGTTCCCGACGCACCGCGAATGGTGGTTCAACCTCGGCTGCGCGGTGATTCCGGTCTGCCTGTTCGCCGCTTTCTCGTGGCACGTCGTCGAGAAGCCAGTGCTCGGCCAGCGCAAACGGATCATCGCGGCGGTACTGCGCGTGACCGGTTACGTCGGCGCGCCGTTCCGCCGCTTCCGCCGTCGCGCGCCCGAACCCGGCAGTCCGATGCGGCACAACGTCTGACGCGGCGGCGGACTTGAGCCGCGCCCGCTTCGTGCCTAAGTTGTCGGCTTCCGGCAGTCGCGCCGGATGGCGGTCGCTCCGATCAACGGGCCGATCCGCGCAAACATGGTTTGCCAATAACAAGAAAGGTACTTCGATGGCCGACAAGCCCGCCTCGCTCCAGGACGTCTTCCTCAACACCGTTCGCAAGACCCGGACCCCGGTGACGATGTTCCTCGTCAACGGCGTCAAGCTCCAGGGCAACATCACGTGGTTCGACAATTTCAGCGTGCTGCTGCGCCGCGACGGCAACTCGCAGCTGGTCTACAAGCACGCGATCTCGACGGTGATGCCTGCCGGCCCGATCCAGCTGTTCGAGGCGGAGAAGGTCGACGACGACGCGGGTGAATAAGCCCGACGCGGCCGTCCAGCCGGGGTTCGACGCCGATCGCGGCATCCGCTTCGGCGCGACGGCACTCGTCGTCCTGCCCGACCGCGACACCGGCCCGCGGGCGGCACCCCTGCGCGACGGACCGGGGCGAAGCGCCGACGCGCGCCTCGCCGAGGCGGTCGGGCTGGCGGCGGCGATCAACCTCAACGTCGTTCATCAGGAGATCGTCCGCATCCGCGCGCCGTCGGCGTCGACGCTCCTTGGGAAGGGCCAGATCGAACGCCTCGCCGCCACCGTCGCGGCGCACGACGTCGAGGTCGTCGTCGTCGACGGTGCACTGTCGCCGATCCAGCAGCGCAACCTCGAGAAGGCGCTCAAGGCCAAGGTCATCGACCGCACCGGACTGATCCTCGAGATCTTCGGCGAGCGTGCGACGACGCGCGAGGGATCGCTCCAGGTCGAGCTCGCGCACCTCGACTATCAGGCGAGCCGGCTGGTCCGGTCGTGGACCCATCTCGAACGCCAGCGCGGCGGCGTCGGCTTCCTCGGCGGCCCTGGCGAGACGCAGATCGAGGCCGACCGCCGCCAGATTCGCGACAAGATGGCGAAACTGAAGAAGGAGCTCGACGAGGTCCGCCGCACCCGCGGTCTCCACCGCGACCGCCGCGCCAAGGCCCCGTATCCGGTCGTCGCGCTGGTCGGTTACACCAACGCCGGCAAGTCGACGCTGTTCAACCGCCTGACCGGGGCCGACGTGTTCGCCGAGAATCTGCTGTTCGCGACGCTCGACCCGACGATGCGCGCGGTCGAGCTGCCGGGGCATGACAAGGTCATCGTGTCCGACACCGTCGGCTTCGTGTCGGCGCTGCCGACGCAACTCGTCGCCGCCTTCCGCGCCACGCTCGAGGAGGTGACCAGCGCCGACCTGATCGTCCACGTCCGCGACGTCGCCCATCCCGACAGCGCCGCGCAGGCCGCCGATGTCGCGACCGTGCTCCGCGACCTCGGCGCGATCGACGGCGGCGCGGACGTGGAGGGACTGTTGCTGCTCACGGTGCTCAACAAGGTCGACCTGCTCGACGACGACGCCCGGGCCGCGTTGCTCGCGCACCTGCCCGACGCGACGGTCGCGGTGTCGGCGGCGAGCGGGGAGGGGATCGACGCGCTCCGCCGGACGATCGCCGCCTACCTCCAGCGGTCGAGCCGCGTCGCCGACTTCGCGCTCCCTGCCGGCGACGGTCGCCGCGCGGCGTGGCTGTATGCCCACGGCGAGGTGATCGCGCGTGTCGACAACGACGACGGATCGGCGACGCTGCGGGCGCGCCTGACGCCGGAAATGGCGGCGCGGTTCGCGGCGATGACGGTCCCGGCGGCGACTTCACACCGTTGAGGCGTCGTGCGACCGGCGCATCGCAAAGACGCGATTGCAGTCGCCGGCCAGTCATGGTAAATGTCTCTTCACCATAAGGGGGGACATCATGAAGTCGATCGTAATGCTGGCGACGGCGATGCTTGCCGCCGCGTCCGCCGGGGCTTCGACCCTGGTAGCGGCGAACGCGACGACGCCGACCAGCCTCGGCAGTTTCGCCGCGAGACATTACCATATCGCGGCAACCGGGCTCGTCGACCTGGCCGGCGGCAGCGGCTTCACGGTCAATCCCGACGGGACGCCAGCGGCACCAATCACGTCGCCGGGCTATGCCTACTGCAATCCGTCGGGCTGCGACTACGACGCGGTCGGCGGAAGCTACGGCGTCGGCGGACCGGGACGGAACCTCGGCGCGGTCCTCGGCAGCCTGACCGCGACGCCGACCGGTCCAGCGAGCTATTTCATCATCGGCAACGGCGTCGACGTCACCCTCACCACCGCCGGGAGCCTGTTCGCGCAGGTCAACGACACCTATTATCCGAACAATGTCGGGTCGTTCGCCGTTGACGTGACCGCCGTGCCCGATCCCGCGACGTGGACGCTGCTCGTTGCCGGCTTCGGCGGCGTCGGGCTCGCGGCGCGGCGCCGACGGGCGACCGCCACCGCATAGGCCGCGCGACTCGTCGCGAACGTGGCGCTCGGCGACGGTGACCGTGTCGACCGGCGGCCACGAACGCCGCGCTGGTGGTCGGCCGTGGGCGGGTAAGGTTTCCCGTCGACCTTTGGTGTCGCGCGGATATTCGCGCGCCGACGCGCGACTTACGCGCGCTCGGTCGCCTTTGCCGCCGTCCACAGCGCCTCCTTGCCGGCGAGGTCGAGGTCGACGAAGCCGGCACCCGCCGCGGCCTCCATCTCCGCGAAGCGCCGCTCGAACTTGGCGTTGGCGCCGCGCAGCGCCGCCTCGGGATCGACGCCGCTATGGCGCAGCAGGTTGACTACGGCGAACAGCAGGTCGCCGCCCTCGTCGGTCCGCTCGGCGTCGGTCGTCGCGGCGGCGAGTTCGGCGAGTTCTTCGGTGATCTTGGCGCGCGGACCGGCGGCGTCGGGCCAGTCGAACCCGGTCCGCGCGGCGCGGCGCTGGAGCTTGTCGGCGCGCATCAGCGCCGGGAGGGCGGCCGCCACCCCGGCAAGCGCGGCGGTGCGCGGCTTCTCGGCGGCCTTGACCGCTTCCCAGTCGGGCGCGGCCGTGCCTGCGGTGCCGAAGATATGCGGGTGGCGGCGCTCCATCTTGTCGGCGATGCCGGCGGCGACCTCGGCGAGCGTGAACGCACCGGCGTCGGCCGCCATTTGGGCGTGGAACACGACCTGGAGCAGAAGGTCGCCGAGTTCCTCGCGAAGGTCGGCCATGTCGCCCCGCGCGACGGCGTCGGCGACCTCGTATGCCTCCTCGATGGTATAGGGGACGATCGAGGCAAAATCCTGCGCTCGGTCCCACTCGCAGCCCGCGACGGGGTCGCGCAGCCGGGCCATGATGGCGTCGAGGCGGGCGAGCGCGGGGAGGGGATCGGCCATTCTGCCGCTTAAGCCGGCAGGCGGGGCATTGTAAGTCCGCAGAGGCCATCTTCGCGACATGTGCCGTCGGTTGCCGCGCGTCGGATCGGAGGGCTGGACAGGGTGGCCGCCGGCGGCGACGATGGTGCCGTGATCACCCGCCGCCTTCTTGTCGCCGGTACCGCCGGGCTGGTCGCGGCGTGCGGCAACCTCGCGACGCTCAACCGCCTGAACGCGCTGACGCCGGGTGACGGCGGCGTCGTCCGGCGCGTCGACGGCGCGGCGTACGGCTCCGATCCGCGACAGCGGCTCGACGTCTATGCGCCGGCATCCGCGGCCGCGCGGCTGCCGGTCGTCGTCTTCCTCTACGGCGGCGGATGGAATTCGGGCTATCGCGGTGGCTATGCCTTCGCCGCGCGTGCAATCGCGGCGAGGGGCTTCGTCGTCGTCGTGCCCGATTACCGGCTGGTGCCCGCGGTGCGCTTCCCGGCCTTCGTCGACGACGCGGCGGCGGCGGTGCGGTGGACGGTCGACCATGCCGGTGACTATGGCGGCGACGCGGCGCGGATCGGCGTCGTCGGACATTCGGCAGGCGCCCATATCGCCTTGCTAATGACGCTCGACCGGCATTATCTCGCCGCCGCGGGGGTACCGGGCGCGGTCAAGGCCGTCGTCGGGCTCGCCGGACCGTATGACTTCCTGCCGTTCGACGCGCCGTCGGCAATCGCCGCGTTTGGCGACGCGCCCGATCCGGCCGCCACGCAGCCGATCCACTTCGTGCGCGCCGACGCGCCGCCGGCGCTCCTGCTGACCGGCGACGCCGACGACACCGTCCGGCCGCGGAATACCGCCGCGCTGGCGGCGGCGCTGCGTGCGGCGGGGGCACCGGTCGAGGTACGGACCTATCCCGGCGTCGGCCACATCGGTATCCTGCTCGCGCTGTCGAAGCCATTTCGCGGCAAGGCCGACGTGCTCGCTGCGACGACGGACTTCCTGCACCGCCGCCTGCCGGCACGAGGAGACTGAGATGCGCGTTCTGGTCCTGGTCAAGGCGACCGCCGACAGCGAGGCGGGGACGATGCCGTCGGCCGACATGCTCGCCGCGATGGGCCGGTTCAACGACGACCTGATCGCCGCCGGCGTCCTCGTCGACGCCGCTGGGCTCAAGCCGTCGTCGGACGGCAAGCGCGTCGCGTTCGACGGCCCCGAACGGACGGTCGTCGACGGACCATTCGCGGCGACGACCGAACTCGTCGCCGGCTTCTGGTTGTGGGAGGTTGCTGACCTCGACACGGCGGTCACCTGGGTGCGGCGCTGTCCCAACCCGATGCCCGGGCCGAGTGAGATCGAAATCCGGCCACTGTACGGACCCGACGACTTCGCCAACGGCTAGGGCCGATGTTAAGCGACCCCGCTTGCCATCCCGTTTATCCGATAATAGGTATTATGTAAATTATAGGTCGAACGTCAGGCCGTCGAAGCCCGCTTCGACCCCGGCCGGCAGCGCAGCAGCAAGCGTCGCGTAATCGAGCGTCTGGTCCATGTGGGTCAGGACACTTCGCGTCGGACGGTAGACCGCGATCCAGTCGAGCGTCTGGGCGAGATGACTGTGCGTCGGATGCGGCGCGACACGCAGCGCGTCGACCACCCACAAGTCGAGGCCCCCAAGCGCGGTCGCAGCCGACGGCGGCAACGCCTTGACGTCGGTCGAGTAAGCGGCGCTCCGGCCGCCCGCGTCGAAGCGGAAGCCAGTGCTGTCGACGTTGCCGTGGTTCTGGCTGAAATGGGTGATCGTCATCCCGCCGATCGTCAGCCGTTTGGGCAGCCGGTGCGCGGTCGCGGTAGCCGGATAGAAGGCCGTGCCGGCGAAGATATAGGCGAAGCGCGGCTCGAGCACCGCCCACGTGGGCTCGCTCGCAAAGCACGGCACCGGCGCGCCGGACAGGTGGAAGAACTGGCGCAGGTCGTCGATCCCGTGCGCATGGTCGGCGTGGTCGTGAGTCAGGAGCACGGCATCGAGCCGCGTCACCCGCGCATCAAGCATCTGCGCGCGGAAGTCGGGTCCGGTGTCGACGACCACAGTCGCGCCGCCATGCTCGACGAGGATCGACGCTCGCCGCCGCCGGTTGCGCGGCTCGCCGGGGTCGCACGCTCCCCATTGGCCACCGCCGTCGGCCCCGCCGATCCGCGGCACCCCGCTCGACGTGCCGCAGCCGAGGATGGTCACGCGCATCGCCTCAGCCGGGGCGCCGGGCCCGAGTGAACAAGCGGAAGAAGTTGTCGGTCGTCGTCGTCGCCAGCGCGTCGGCGGCGACGCCGCGCAGGCCGGCGACGAAGGCGGCGGTATGCGCGACATACGCCGGCTCGCATGTCTTTCCGCGCATCGGCACCGGGGCGAGGAATGGCGCATCGGTCTCGACCAGCAGGCGTTCGGCGGGAAGCGCGGCCGCCGTCGCCTGCAGGTCGCGGGCGTTGCGGAAGGTGACGATACCTGACAGCGAGATATAAAAACCAAGGCCAAGTGCCTGTTCGGCAAAGGCCTCACTCGCGGTGAAACAGTGGATGACGCCGGTGAATGCCCCCTTCCCCATCTCGTCGGCGAGGATCGCGGCGGTGTCGGCCTCGGCGTCGCGGGTATGGACGATCAGCGGCAGGCCGGTCGTCCGCGCCGCGGCGATGTGGCTGCGGAAGCTCGCCTGCTGCCGGCCGCGGTCGCTGTGGTCGTAGTAATAGTCGAGCCCGGTCTCGCCGATGCCGATCACCTTGTCGTGCGCCGCCGCCGTGACGAGCCGATCCGCGTCAACGTCGGGATGCGCGTCAGCCTCGTGCGGGTGGATGCCGACCGTTGCCCAGATGTCGGGATGCGAGCCGGCCAGCGCGATGACCTCGTCCCATTCGCTCGCCCGCGTCGAGATGCCGAGCATGGTGCCCACCCCGGCGGCACGCGCGCGTTCGATCACCGCGGTTTGATCCTCGCGCAACCCCTTGTAATTCAAATGGCAATGCGAATCGACCAGCATCAGTCGACCCAGCGCGGGAAGACGCCGGCCGGCGGCGGCAACGGCGTTCCCGGCGCGACGACGGTGGCGAGGTCGGCGAACGCCCGCGCCCCGGCGGCGACGCCGAGCTGGTCGAGCAGCGCCGATGCCGACGCCGGGATCGCCGGCTGCGCGAGGATGGCGATGCGGCGGACGGCGTCGGCC
>CAHJWT010000082.1 GCA_903643075.1 Sphingomonadaceae bacterium
CCTCGACGCCGCCGCCGCCGCCCGGGTCCGCATTGCGGTCGCCGAGGCGCTCGTCGCGACGCAGCCGCGGGTCGACCACGTCGTCGTCTGCCGCCACGCGCCGCAGCCCGACCTCGTCTGGCGGGCCGAACGCGACGTGTGGAGCCACGACCTGACCGACGCGGCGGCGGCGAAGCTGTGCGCCGCCGCTGGGGTCGCCGATGAGGCGGCGCTGCTCGCGCTGCCCGATCAGGCGTTCGTCGCGGCGATCTGGAGCCTCGCCCCGTGCCTGCCGGTCGACGCCGAGTTCCCGATGTTCGTCATCTACACGAGCGGCTCGACAGGCAAGCCGAAGGGTGTCGTCCACGTCCACGGCGGCTACACCGCGGGCCTGTCGCTGACGATGCAGGTCGCATTCGACGCGCACCCCGGCGACGTCATGTACGTCGTCGCCGACCCCGGCTGGATCACCGGCCAGAGCTACATGATCGCCGCCGCACTCGCCAACCGGGTCACGTCGGTGATGTGCGAGGGCGCGCCGGTCTTCCCCCACGCCGGGCGCTTCGCGGCGTCGATCGAGCGCCACGGGGTGACGATCTTTAAGGCCGGCGTCACTTTCCTCAAGTTCATCATGGCCGACCCGGCCAATCTGGCCGATCTTCGCCGCTACGACATGTCGGGGTTGCGCGTCGCGACCTTCTGCGCCGAGCCGACCAGCCCGGCGGTGCAGGCCTTCGGGATGGAGCACGTCACCCCCGACTACATCAATAGCTACTGGGCGACCGAGCACGGTGGCATCGCGTGGACGCATTTCTACGGCAACGCCGATTTTCCGCTTAGGCCCGACGCGCACACCTATCCGCTGCCGTGGATCGTGGGGGACGTGTGGGTGGAGGGGGAGGGCACCGCCGATCCTCTTGCTGTCATCCCCGCGGAAGCGGGGACCCAGGACCTCAAAGGTTCAAGTTCATGGGTCCCCGCTTCCGCGGGGACGACAGAAAAGGGGAGCGACGACGGCATCGTCCTCGCCCGCGCTACCCCCGGCGGCGTTCCCCATCGCCGCGCCGCCGACGGCGAGAAGGGCGAGATCGTCATCGCCGCCCCCTACCCCTATCTCGCCCGCACCGTGTGGGGCGACGCGGCCAACTTCGCCGTCGTCGACGGCGCCGTCGCCCCCGGCTGGCAGGGCGACGCCGCCCGCTGGCGCGACGGCTATTGGACGCGCTGGGCCGGCGCGTGGGCCTATACCCAGGGCGACTTCGCGATGCGCCACGCCGACGGCAGCTTCTCGCTCCACGGCCGGTCGGACGACGTCATCAACGTCAGCGGCCACCGCATGGGCACCGAGGAGATCGAGGGGGCGATCCTGCGCGACAAGGCGCTCGACCCCGATTCGCCGGTCGGCAACGTGCTGGTCGTCGGCGCGCCGCACCGCGAGAAGGGGCTGACCCCGCTCGCCTTCGTCGTCCCCGCCCCCGGCCGCAAGCTGAGCCACGACGACCGCCGCCGCCTGTCCGACCTTGTCCGCACCGAGAAGGGGGCGGTCGCCGTCCCACAGGACTTCATCGAGGTGGCCGAGTTTCCCGAGACGCGGAGCGGCAAGTACGTCCGCCGCATGGTCCGCGCGCTGGTCGAGGGCGGCGACCTCGGCGACACCTCCACGCTGCGGAACCCCGCCAGCCTCGACGCGATGCAGACGGCGATTGCCGCGTGGCAGCGCAAGCAGACGCGGAGCGACGAGCAGCAGCTGTTCGACCGTTACCGCTACTTCCGCATCCAGTACAACGTCGTCGCGCCGGGCAGGAAGGTGGCGACGGTCTACGTCACCAATCCACCGGTCAACGCGCTCAACGAACGCGCGCTCGACGAGCTCAACATCGTCGTCGACCACCTGTCGCGGCGCGACGACGTGGTGGCAGTGGTCTTCACCGGCGACGGCACGGCGAGCTTCGTCGCCGGGGCCGACATCCGCCAGTTCCTCGACGAGATCCACACGGCGGAAGAGGCGCGCGTCCTGCCCAACAACGCCCAGCTCGCGTTCAACAAGATCGAGGCGATGGCTAAGCCGTGCATCGCCGCGATCCAGGGCGTCGCGCTCGGCGGCGGCATGGAGTTCGCCCTCGCCTGCCACTACCGCATCGCCGAGCCGACCGCGCGCTTCGGCCAGCCGGAGATCAGGCTGCGGCTGATCCCGGGCTATGGCGGGACGCAGCGCCTGCCGCGGCTGCTCGCCGACAAGCGGGGGACGGAGGGCCTGCGCGACGCGCTCGACCTGATCCTCGGCGGGCGGAGCATCGATGCGGCGAGCGCGCTGGCGATGGGGGTGATCGATGCGGTCGTCGACGATAGTGGTGACGTGCTCGCGGCGGCGCATGCATTGGTGCGCGAGTTCGTCGCGGCGAGTTCCGCCGAGACCGCCCTCGCCGCGGCATACGACGCCCGTCGCGCCGCGACCGCCGCGTGGAACCAGCCCGCCGATCACGACCTCGATACCGCCCTCGCCGACGCCTTCGCCCAGCAGGTCTGCCGCCAGCTCGACTGGGCCGGGCGCGCCGCCGCGCGCGACATGGCGATCGACGCCGTCCGTACCGGCCTGACCCACGGTATCGCCGCCGGGCTCGCCCGCGAGGCCGATCACTTCGCCGCCGCCGTCGTCGATCCCGCCGGCGGCAAGGCGGGCATCCGCGACTTCCTCGACAAGAAGTCGCCGCCACTGCCGATCCGCCGCGACGGCGTCTTCGTCGACGGCGACGACATGGCACGGGGGCCGGTGCTCGAGGCGACCCGCCAGCTCCTGCCGCGCGGCGCGGGCTTCTTCCCCGGCGTCGATCCACTGCCGGCGTGGCAGTACGCCTTCGGCATCGCCCGTAACCCCGACACCGGCGAGCCGCGCTTCGGCTCGCCCGCGACCCACGAACGCGAGCTGATCGTCCCCGTCGACCGGCCCGAACCTAACGACGGGCTCGTCTACATGCTGACGAGCGAGGTCAACTTCAACGACATTTGGGCGCTGACCGGCATCCCGGTGTCGCCGTTCGACGGGCATGAGAACGACTACCAGACGACCGGCTCGGGCGGGGTCGGCCTCGTCGCCGCGCTCGGGTCGCAGGCGCGCGCCGAGGGGCGGCTCAAGGTTGGCGACCTCGTCGCGGTCTATTCGGGGACGAACGACCTCCTGTCGCCGCTGGTCGGGCGTGACCCGATGTTCGCCGACTTTGCGATTCAGGGCTACGAGACGCCGACCGGGAGCCACGCGCAGTTCCTCACCGTGCAGGCCCCGCAGCTCCACCACGTCCCGGCCGAGCTGACGCTCGAGCAGGCGGGGTCGTACATCCTCAATCTGGGCACGGTGTGGCGGGCGCTGTTCACCACCCTCGACATCGCGCCGGGACGGACGATCTTCGTCGAGGGCGCGGCGACCGGGACCGGGCACGACGCGATGCGGACGGCGGCCAAAGCGGGGCTGGCAGTGACCGGGCTAGTCAGCTCGGCCGAACGTGCGGCGTACGTCGTCGGAGAGGGCGCGGTCGGCGCGATCGATCGGCGCGATCCCCGCTGGGCGGCCGCCTTCACCGCCGTACCCGAAGCCGACCCGGCCGGGTGGGAAGCGGCGGGCGAACCGATCCTCGACGCGTACCGCGCGCTTAATAGCGGCAAACTCGCCGACTACGCGGTCAGCCACGCCGGCGAGACCGCCTTCCCGCGCACCTTCCAGCTCCTCGGCGACGGCGGCGTCGTCGCCTTCTACGGCGCGTCGTCGGGTTATCACTTCACCTTCGTCGGCAAAGGCGGATGGGTCGCGCCGCAGGAGGCGCTGCGCCGCGCGAACCTGCGCGCCGGCGAGGCGGTGCTGCTGTTCTACGGCCCGCGGTCGACCGCGCTCCTCGACGAGACCGGGCTCGAGATGATCGAGGCGGCGCGGGCGGCACGGGCGCGGACGGTGGTGGTTGCGGCGACGGACGGCCAGCGCGAGTTCATCCAGTCGCTCGGCTTCGAGGACGCGATCGCCGGCGTCGTGTCGTTGGAAGACATCGCGCGGCGCGAGGGCAAGAACTTCGCGTGGCCTGATGCGATGCCGCGCCTGCCCGACGCCAAGGCCGACATCGAGGTCTTCCGTGCCGCCGTCCGCGACTACCAGGACCGGACGCTCAAGCCCTTCGGCGCGGCGGTCGGCAAGCTGCTGCGCTCACCCGACAATCCGCGCGGGTCGCCCGACCTCGTCTTCGAGCGCGCGGGGCAGGACACGCTCGGCGCGACCTCGGCGCTGGTCAAGCCGTTCACCGGCCGCGTCGTCTATGCCGAGGACATGGCGCACAAGCGCTACAGCTGCTACGCGCCGCAGGTGTGGACACGGCAGCGGCGGATCGTCATGCCGACCGCCGAGATCCGCGGCACCCACCTGTGCAACGCCTACGAAGTGACGCGGATGAACGACATGATCGCCGGCGGCCTGCTCGACGTCACCGAGCCGACGATGGTGCCGTGGGAGGGCTTGCCCGCAGCGCACCAGGCGATGTGGGATAACAAGCACACCGGCGCGACCTACGTCGTCAACCACGCGCTGCCCGAGGCGGGGCTGCGGGGGAAGGACGCGCTGCTCGAGGCGTGGGCGGCGCGGGATGCGGCGAGTGCGACGAATTAATCAAGAAGTGTCATCCCGGCGAAGGCCGGACCCATGAACTCGAACTTAAGACGTCATGGGTCCCGGCCTTCGCCGGGATGACAGGAAGAAGCAGGAGGGCACGATGGCCACGAAGACTGCGCCTGCCGCCGATGCCGACGCGTCGGATGACGCCGGTCCGCGCCCCGACCCGGAACTCGCCAAGTTCCGCCCCGGCCGCCTCGCGGGCAAGGTCGCGCTGGTCACCGGCGCGGCGGGCAACCTCGGCGGCGAGATCGCGCGGCACTACCTCGCCGAGGGTGCGACGGTCGTCTTCACCGGGCGGACGGCGGCGCGAAACGACGCGGCGATGGCGGCTGCGCTCGCCGATGCCGGCGCCGCCGACGACCAGGCGTCGAGCGTCGTGATGGACGGGGCCGATGCCGCGTCGTGCCGCGCCGGCGTCGCCGAGATCCTCGCCCGCCACGGCCGGATCGACATCCTCGTCAACAACGCCGGGTCGGCGGGGCCGAAGCAGCCGCTCGAACGCGTGCCGCTGACCGCCGCCGACCTCGCCGCGCTCAAGGCCGAGGGCGGGACCGACACCGAGACGGTCGGCGACGCCGCGCGCAACATCCTGTCGGTCACGTGGAACATGGTCCGCGCCGCCGCCCCGGCGATGGCCGAGGGCGGCTCGATCATCAACGTCTCGACGATCTTCAGCCGCACCCACTACTACGGCCGGACCGCCTACACCGTGCCCAAGGCGGCGCTCAATGCCCTGTCGCGCGAGCTCAGCCTCGAGCTCGGCCCGCGCGGCATCCGCGTCAACCTGGTCTTCCCCGGCCCGATCGCGTCGGAGCGCATCCGCACCGTCTTCGCCGCGATGGACACGATGCGCGGCGACGCCGCCGGCACCACCGCGGGGCAGTTCTTCGACCTGATGAGCTTCGAGCGCTCGGTCGAGGGCGCGCCGCGAGCCAAGACCTTCCCGACCCCGCGCGACATCGCGATGACGTGCGTCTTCCTCGGCAGCGACGAGTCGGCCGCGTTCAATGGCCACGACTTCGAGGTGACGCACGGCATGACCGTGCGCAAGGAAAGCCGGTCGACCTACCTCGAACGCCCGACGATGCGGTCGATCGACGGCGGCGGGCTCGCCGTCGTCATCGTCGCCGGCCGCGGCATCGACGACGCGGTGGCGATCGCCCGCGTCCAGGCCGACGCCGGAGCCGAGGTGCTGATCGGCTGCGACCGCGCCGAGGACGTTGCCGCGGCAGAGGCGGCGATCGGCGACGCGCCGCGCCTGGCCGCGGTTCACTTCCCGCGCGGCGACCACGACGCGATGGACGCCGCGCTCGACGCCTTTACCGACCGCACCCATCCGGTCACCGGAGCGATCATCCTGCCGACCTACGCGAGCGACCACTTCACCGGCACCCTTGCCGACGCGAGCGACGCCTTCGTTGACGCCTTCGTCGACGACGAGCTGGTCGGCGCGGTAGCCGTCGCGCGGACGCTCAGCCGCTACTGGCAGCGCCACGACAGCCTCGTCCACGCGCCGCGCTTCATCTTCATGGGCAACGCCAGCGACGGGGCCGGCGACATCTGGACCAACTTCCACCGCGCGATGATCGAGCAGCTCGTCCGTGTGTGGCGCGACGAGAGCGAGGTCGACGTCGGCCACGGCCGGCGCCGCCAGCTCGAATGGGGCAACGCGATCCTGCGCTTCACCAATACCGAGCCTGAGAACCTGCCGTTCGCCGCCGGCCAAGCGGCGCGGACGCTGCTCAAGGAACGCAAGATCGATCCGGTCAACCTCTACCTGCCGACGTCAATCGGCGAGGCGACCGGGGCGCGCAAGGCGATGGTCGGGTTCAGCGAGAACATCACCGGGCTCCACCTCGGCAAGGTCGCGCTGATCACCGGCGGGTCGGCCGGCATCGGCGGCCAGGTCGCGCGGCTGCTCGCGCTCGCCGGCGCCAAGGTGATGATCGTTGCGCGGCGCGAGGGCGAGCTGGCGACGATGCGTGCGCGGATCGTCGGCGAGTTGGAGGACGTCGGCTTCTCCGGCGTCGAGCGG
The DNA here is from genome assembly GCA_903643075.1 of Sphingomonadaceae bacterium. Taxonomy (GTDB): domain Bacteria; phylum Pseudomonadota; class Alphaproteobacteria; order Sphingomonadales; family Sphingomonadaceae; genus Polymorphobacter_B. The sequence continues at coordinate 6,663 of CAHJWT010000082.1, forward strand.
CGGGTGCGGACGCTGGCGAACGTCGACGTCGGCGACCTCGCCAGCCTCCAGCGCGCGGTCGACGCGACCGTCGCGGCGTTCGGCCGGATCGACTACCTGATCAACAACGCCGGTGTGTCGGGAGCCGAGGAGATGGTCGTCGACATGTCGGTCGACGCGTGGCGTTACACCCTTAACGCCAACCTGATCTCTAATTACGCGCTGATGCACATGGTCGTGCCCGGGATGAAGGCGCAGGGAAGCGGCTACATCCTCAACGTGTCGAGCTATTTCGGTGGTGAGAAGTACCTCGCCGTCGCTTACCCCAACCGCGCCGACTATGCGGTGTCGAAGGCGGGGCAGCGCGCGATCGCCGAGACGATGGGGCGCTTCCTCGGTCCCGAGATCCAGATCAACGCGATCGCTCCCGGCCCGGTCGACGGCGACCGCCTGTCGGGCAAGGACGGCAAGGCCGGGCTGTTCGACCGCCGGGGCAAGCTGATCCTCGAGAACAAGCGTCTCAATGCGGTCCACGCCGCGACCGTCAAGGCGATCCGTCGCGGGGTGCGCGTCGAGGCGGTGCTGACCCGGCTCGCGCGGAACGACATCGCGCGGATGGCACACGACACGTCGAACCCGCGCGAGCTGCGCGACCTCGCGCTCGACGCCGCGCGCGGCGGGACCGACGACAGCACGTGGGGCCGCTTCCTGCTGACCGCGAGCCTCGCCACCCGCCTCGTCGCGCGGCTGCGGCTCGGCGGCTATTTCCTCGATTCGCCGCAGTTGGCGCAGAAAAGCGACGACGATTGGCTGCTCCGCGTGCCGCCCGACGACATCCCCTTCCTGCCGCGCGCGGCGATCGCCGACGAGGCACGCAAGGTCGGCGGCGGCGTCACCCGCCAGCTCCACTTGGGCAAGATGCCGACCGAGGGCGACGTCGCGCAGGCGACGGTGTTCTTCCTCGCCGACCGCGCGGTCAGCGGCGAGACCTTCATGCCGTCGGGCGGCCTCAACGTCGAACGCTCGACGACCGAGCGCGAGCTGTTCGGCAGCCCCAAGCAGGAGCGCCTCGACCAGATGCGCGGCCGCACCGTCTGGCTGATCGGCGAGCACCTGACCGACTATCTTGCCGAGACCGCGCGCGCCTTCGTCGAGGAATGCCACGTCGGCAAGGTCGTCCTGATGACGCGGACCCCCGACGGCGCGGCGGCGATCACCGCCGACCTCGGCGACCTGCCGCCCGGCGTCATCGTCCACCAGCCGTGCGACGGCGACATCGAGGACTGCCTTGACGCCGCCCGGGTCGTCTGGGGCGCGCCGACGACGATCGTGTCGACGCCGTTCGCCGCCGTCCCCGACACGCTGTTCGACGCCGGCGCGGCGCTGTCGCCCGCGGCGTTCGCGCAGGTCGTCGACGACAACCTGACCCATCATTTCCGGGTCGCGCGGAAGGCGTCGCTGATCGACCAGACCCAGCTCGTCCTCGTCTCGCCCGACGTCGCGATGGACGCCAAGGGCCCGGCGTTCGCGCTCGCCAACTTCGTCAAGACGACGCTCCACGCGTTCACCGCGACGCTCGCGGTCGAGAACGAGCGGCTGGTCCACGACGTGCCGGTCAACCAGGTCAACCTAACTCGCCGTGTGCGGAGCGAGGAGCCGCGCAACCTCGAAGAGCACCTTGAGGAGGTCAAACGCTTCGCCCGCGCCGTCCTACTGGCGGGCGCACCGCTGCCGGATGCGGAGGATAGCCGCTACCGGTCGCGCATCTATCGCGGCACGTCGATCACTGTCTAGCTCCTCCCCGCGGTGCCGGGAGGATCGACTTTTGGGGTTAAGCCTTCGTTAGTCATTACCCGGCAAAGCGACCGCCACAACAAGACCTTGGGAGTATCGCCGATGTTGCTTCGCGTCCTGCTGACCGCCGTTCTCGCCGCGTCGGCCGTTCCCGCCGTCGCCGTGCCCTACGACCAGATCGTCGTCTTCGGCGACAGCCTCGTCGACGCCGGCAACATCTTCCTCGCGACCGGCGGCTTCGCGCCGACGAACGTCTACAACAACCCGTCGCGCGGTTACTTCCCCGGCCGCTTCACCAACGGGCCCGACTATACCGACCTGCTCAATCAGCGGCTGTTCGGCAGTTATTCGACGCCGTCGCTCGCCGGCGGCAGCAACTATGCATTCGGCGGCGCGACGTACGTCGCCAATACCGACCCCGTTCCCGACCTCGCGGCGCAGCTCGGCCTCTACACCGCCGGTCACAGCGTCGACCCGAACGCGCTCTACATTATCAACCTCGGCGGCAACGACGATTTCGCGATCGAGGACGGCACCGTCCCCGCCGCGTTCGTGCCGCTCTACAAGGCGGCGCTGGCCGACGTTCTCACGACCACCCTGCACACGCTCGACGCCGGCGGTGCGACGCACATCCTTGTCACCGGCATCCCCAACACGACCGCGACCGGGTACGATCTCGAAGCCACCGTCGCGAGCACGCTCGCCACGGTCGAGCCGACGCTGACCAACGCGGCGGTATCCGAATTCAATTACCAGCGCTTCTTCACCGCGCTTGCCGCCGACCCGGCTCGATTCGACGTACCGCCGTTTACCCACCTGCCGGGTGACGGCTGCTTCGACCACCTGACGCCGCCCGCGACGATGGACTGCAGCGGCTATTTCTCGGTCGACGGCATCCACCCGATCGCGCCGATCCAGGCGGCGATCTATCGCGCCGTCGCGCACGAGGTCGGGATCGGCGCGGTCCCCGAGCCGGCGGGCTGGGCGCTGCTCGTCGCCGGTTTCGGCTTGGTCGGGACGGCGGTGCGCCGCGCCAGGCCGGCGCGCACGGCGGTGGCGGCATGATCCCGATCGTCCTCGTCGCAGCAGTCGCCGCCGCCGCCACCCTTCCTGGCGGCACCGCGGTCATCGACCGCAAGATCGGCACCGGTCCCGCCGCCGTCGCCGGCCAGACCGTGACGGTCAACTATACCGGCTGGCTCGACGCCGGCGGCGGCAAGCACGGCAAGATGTTCGACACCTCGGTCGGCAAGGCACCGTTCGTTTTTCCGCTCGGCGGCGGGCAGGTCATCCCCGGCTGGGACGCGGGCGTCGTCGGCATGAAGGTCGGCGGCCGGCGGACGCTGCTGATCCCCGCGGCACAGGGCTACGGCGAGCGCGGGGCCGGCGACGACATCCCGCCGAACGCGCCCCTGGTGTTCGATGTGGAATTGCTCAAGGTGGAGTGATCCTCCCCGCCTGCGGGGAGGATCATGGGTTGCGTTCGCCTCCCGCCCTGCTAGCCGTACGCCA
>CAHJWT010000083.1 GCA_903643075.1 Sphingomonadaceae bacterium
CCGACCCGTCCCGCCGCGAAGTCGCGCGCTTCCTCGACCGGATGATCGAGGCCGTCGGCTCGTTCCCGCGGCTCGCCAGCTACGCCGAGCCGCAGGCCGATCGGCGTGACGCGTGGCCCGAGGTCACGGGCGCGAGCACCGCCGGCGTGGTCGGCGACGCCATGCGCGCCGCCCCCGACCGCATCGTCGTCATCAGCGCCGCGGCGCCGCTGCCGACCGCGACTGGCACGCCGCCGTTCGCCGCGATCCAGCTGACCCGCGACACGCGCGACATCACCGAGCTGGTCCGCGCCGAACGCGCGGCGGTGTTCTACGTTTTCCTGTTCGTCCTCGCCGCCGCGCTGCTGCTGTCGACCTATCTCGCGTCGACCATCGTCCGGCCGCTGCGCCAGCTCGCCGGCGCGGCGCTGCTGGTCCGGCTCGGCCGCGCCCGCGACGTCACCGTGCCGCGGTTCAACCAGCGGCGCGACGAGATCGGCCAGCTCGCACGCGCGCTCAGTGACATGACGCTGACGCTCAGGGACAAGATCGATGCGACCGAGGCCTTCGCCGCCGACGTCGCCCACGAGATCAAGAACCCGCTCGCGTCGCTGTCGAGCGCGGTCGACACCTTCGGCCGGATCAGCGATCCCGGGCTGCAGGGCCAGCTGCTCGATGTCATCCGCGCCGACGTCGGCCGGGTCGACCGGCTGATCACCGACATCGCCGACGCCAGCCGCCTCGACGCCGAACTCTCCCGCAGCCGCTTCGAGCGCCTCGATCTGGGCGTCGAGGTCGGCCACCTCGTCGCCGGCTACGCCACCACCGGTCTGATGCGCGGCGTGACGGTCGCCTTCGCCCGGCCGCCCGCGGCCACCTTTGTCTGGGGCGACGCCGGAAGGCTGGCGCAGGTCGCGCGCAACCTGATCGACAACGCCGCGTCGTTCGCCCCCGCCGGCGGCGTCGTCCGCGTCGGCGTCGCGCGGGACGGCCGCGATGTCGTGCTGACGGTCGACGACGATGGCCCCGGCGTGCCGGCCGACAACCGTGACGACGTCTTCCGCCGCTTCTATTCCGAGCGGCCGGCGGGCGAGGACTTTGGGCGGCACTCGGGGCTCGGCCTCGCCATCGCGCGGACGATCGTCGACGCGCACGACGGGGTCATCGCCGTCGCCGATTCGCCGGTCGCGGCGGGCGCGCGGTTCGTCGTGACGCTCGCTGCGGCGTGACCTTGCCGCCCACGATTCACGCGACCGCGGTCGCGATCGCCGGGCGCGCCGTCCTCCTCGTCGGGCCGCCGGGGAGCGGCAAGTCCGACCTCGCGCTGCGCCTGATCGACCGCGGCGCGACGTTGGTCGCCGACGACCGCACGATCGTCACCGCCGAGGGCGCGCAGGTCTTCGCCGCGCCGCCGACGACGCTCGCCGGGCTGATCGAGGTGCGCGGCGTCGGCATCGTTCCCGTGCCGCACGCCACGGCGGTCCCTATCGCGCTCGTCGTCGACCTCGGCGCGACGCCCGACCGGCTCCCCGAGCCGACGACCCGCCTCATCGCGGGACGCGCGACGCCCTGCGTCGCCCTAGCGGCATTCGAGGCGTCGGCGCCGCTCAAGGTCGAGCGCGCGCTCGCTGCCGTACGATTGACCGCGACCGCGGGCCGACTAGAACCCTGAGCCGTGGTCATGCTCGCCCAACTGCCCGAATTGCCGCCGGCGGGGTCGCGGGTGCTTCTCGTCACCGGCATGTCGGGGGCCGGCCGGGCCAGTGCCCTCCGCTTCCTCGAGGACTTCGGCTACGAGGCGGTCGACAACCTGCCGCTCGGGCTGTTCGACAAGCTGCTCGCCACCGGCGCCGGCGAGATCGGCGGCGACGCCGGCCGGCCGCTGGCGATCGGCATCGACTCGCGGACGCGCGACTTCGACGCCGACACCATCGTCGAGCGGATCGGTGACCTTCGCGCCGAGGGCGTCGAGATCACCCTGGTGTTCCTCGACTGCAGCGGCACCGAGCTGACGCGGCGCTTTTCGGAGACGCGCCGCCGCCACCCGCTGGCGCTCGACAGGCCGGCGGCCGACGGCATCGCACGCGAACGCGAGATCGTCGCGCCGCTCCGCCGCGCCGCCGACGTCGTCATCGACACCAGCGACTATTCGGTCCGCGACCTCCGCCGCGCGCTCGCCGGGCGCTTCGCCCGCGCCGCGGTCGAGCCGCTGACGCTGACGGTGATGTCGTTCGGCTTCGCCCGCGGGCTGCCGCGCGACGCCGACCTCGTCTTCGACATGCGCTTCCTTGCCAATCCGCACTGGGACGCGGCGCTGCGTCCGCTGACCGGCGACGATCCGGCGGTCGCGGCCTATGTCGCCGCCGATCCCGCCTTCGCGCCGGCGTTCGACCATATCTACGACCTCCTCCTCCTGCTCCTCCCGCGCTATGGGGCCGAGGGCAAGGCGTACCTGACCGTCGCCTTCGGCTGTACCGGCGGCCGCCACCGCTCGGTCTACGTCGCCCGCCGGATGGCCGAGCGGCTCGCCGAGGCCGGGTGGAGCGGATCGGTCGTCCACCGCGACAAGTCCCGCCGCGGCAGCGACGCCGCCGAGCTGACGGCGAGCGGCGGCGACGTCGGCCCGGGCGATGCCGGGGCTGGCCTTGCCGCGACGGCCGCGCTACCGGCGGCGGGCTAAGCCGGGGGTTCGGGAATGGGACGCGTGCGCCGATGATCGGACTGGTGCTGGTGACGCACGGGCGGCTGGCGACCGAGTTCGTCGCCGCGCTCGAGCACGTCGTCGGCGCGCAGACGGCGGTCGAGGGGATCGCGATCGGCCCCGACGACGACATGGAGGTGCGCCGCGCCGACATCGCCACCGCGATCGCCCGCGTCGACGCCGGCAAGGGCGTGATCATCCTGACCGACATGTTCGGCGGCACACCGTCGAACCTCGCCATCTCGCTGATGGTCCCGGGCCGCGTCGAGGTCATCGCCGGGGTCAACCTGCCGATGTTGATCCGGCTGGTCTCGGTCCGCGAGGTCAAGACCGTCGCCGCCGCGGTCGACGCGGCGCAGGAGGCGGGGCGCAAGTACATCTCGGTCGCGTCGAAGATCCTGGGCGAGGCGGCGTGAGCGTCGTGGGCACCGCCGCCTGATGGCCGGCCCCGTCGCCGTCGTCATCCGCAACAAGCGCGGCCTCCATGCGCGGGCCAGCGCGCGCTTCGTCACCTGCGCCCACGGCTTCGACGCTGCCGTGACCGTGACCCGCGACGGCGCGAGCGTCGCTGGCACGTCGATCATGGGCCTGATGATGCTCGCCGCCGCCCCCGGCGACACGATCGAGATCGCTGCCGAGGGGGCGGAGGCCGACGCCGCGCTGGCTGCGCTCGTCGCGCTTGTCGAGGGCAAATTCGGCGAGGACTGATCCGGACCGGCGGCGTCCTTTCGCGCCACGCGGCGGCAGGTTAGAGTAATGCGGCAACCATCCGGACCCGCCCATGTCGACCTATGCCGCCCGCCTCGCCGCGCTCCGTGACCAGCTGACCCGCGACGACGTCGCCGGCTTCGTCGTGCCGCTGACCGACGAGCACATGAGCGAATATGTCGGCGCCTATGCCCAGCGCCTGGCGTGGCTGACCGGGTTCGGCGGTTCGGCGGGGAGCGCGGTCGTCTTGGCCGACAAGGCGGCGATGTTCACCGACGGTCGCTATACCCTGCAAGTCCGCGTCCAAGTCGACGGCGCGCTGTATGTCTATGTCGCCGTCCCAAGTACGTCGACGACCGACTGGCTCGCGGCGCAAGCCCGGCCGGGCGACCGCATCGGCTACGACCCGTGGCTGCACACGAAAGGCTGGGTGACGGCAACCGGTGCGGCGCTGGCGGCTAAGGGGGCCACTCTCGTCGCAATGGCAACGAACCCGGTCGACGCGGTGTGGCCCGACCGCCCCGCGCCGTCGGCGGCGGGGCTCGAGGTCCATGCCAATGAATTCGCTGGCGAGACGAGCGCCGCCAAGCGCGAGCGGATCGCGGCGTGGCTGCGCGACCAGCGGGCCGACACGGCGGTCGTCACCGCGCTCGATTCGATCGCATGGCTGTTCAACGTCCGCGGCAAGGACGTCGACCACACCCCCGTCGCCCTCGCCTTCGCGCTGGTGCACGACGATGCGACCGCCGACTTGTTCATCGACGCAGCGAAGGTGTCGGCCGAAGTCCGCGACCATCTTGGCCCGACCGTGCGGATCGCCGACCGCGCCGCTTTCCCCGCCGCGCTCGAAGCGTTGGCCGCCAAGACCGTCGTCGCCGACCCGACCTCGGCGGTCGCGGCGGTGTTCGAGTACCTGGGCGGGGCCAAGGTGATCGAGGCGCGCGATCCCTGCGTCGTGCCCAAGGCGGTCAAGAATGCGACCGAAATCGCCGGCAGCCGCGCCGCCCACGTCCGCGACGGCGCGGCGCTGACGCGCTTTCTTCACTGGTTCGCCGGCGAAGCGCCGAAGGGCCAGCTCGACGAGCTGGGCGCGGCGGCGAAGCTCAAGCAGTTCCGCGACCAGACCAACCAGCTCGAGGACCTCAGCTTCGACACCATCTCGGGCGCGGGGCCGAACGGCGCGGTCGTTCACTACCGCGTCACCCCCGAGACCAACCGGCCGATCGAACGCGACTCGCTGTATCTCGTCGATTCGGGCGGCCAGTATCGCGACGGGACGACCGATGTCACGCGCACCCTCGCCGTTGGGACGCCGTCGGCCGAGATGCGCGATCGCTTCACCCGCGTCCTTAAGGGCCACATCGCGCTGTCGAGCGCGGTCTTTCCCGACGGCACACGCGGCAACCAGCTCGACGCGCTGGCGCGCCAGTTCCTCTGGGCGGTTGGCCTCGATTACGCCCACGGCACCGGCCACGGCGTCGGCAGCTATCTCGCCGTTCACGAGGGCCCGGCGCGGATCGCGACCGCCGCCGGCGGTTACGGCGCGATGGGCGATGAGCCGCTGCGCGCCGGCATGATCCTGTCGAACGAGCCCGGCTACTACAAGGCTGATGAATACGGCATCCGGATCGAGAACCTCGTCCTGGTCGAACCGCGCGAGGTCGGCGGCGAGAAACCGATGCTCGGCTTCGCGACGCTGACTCTCGCGCCGATCGACCGGGCGTTGATCGACGTCGGCCTGCTGACGCCGGCCGAGCGCGGCTGGGTCGATGCGTACCACGCCCGCGTCGCCGTCGCGATCGGGCCGCTCCTCGACGACGCCGCACGGATATGGTTGGATACTGCGACCGCACCCCTGGAGGCCGTATGAAGAAGCTCGCCGCTGCCGCCGTCGCTGTCGCCGGATCACTCACCGTCGCCGCCGGCTGGATGACCGGAGCCTTCGCCGGGACGCCCGAGGCGCCGCCGGGGATCGCCACCGCCTACGACGTGAAGATGACGACGATCGACGGCAAGCCGATGCCGTTCAGCCAGTACCGCGGCAAGGTCCTTCTCGTCGTCAACACCGCGAGCTTCTGCGGCTTCACTCCGCAGTACGAGGCGCTCGAGAAGGCGCAGACGACCTATCGCGACCGCGGCTTCACCGTCATCGGCGTGCCGTCGGGCGACTTCATGGGGCAGGAATACAAGACCAATGCCGAGATCAAGCAGTTCTGCGAATCGAAGTTCGGCATCAACTTTCCATTGAGCGAGAAGAGCACGGTCAAGGGCCGCGACGCGACGCCGTTCTTCGCCTGGGCGGTGGCAACGCTCGGAGCCAAGGAGGCACCCGAGTGGAACTTCCACAAATATCTCGTGGACCGTAGCGGGCATATCGTCGCGTCGTTCCCGTCGAAGACCAAGCCCGACGCGCCCGAGGTGACCGCGGCGATCGAAAGGGCGATCGCCGCGCCGGCGGGTTAGAGCGGCTAACCAACTCGACTTGTCATGCCCGCGAAAACGGGGAGCCATCTCTTGAGGCTCGAGAGGATGGGTTCCCCCTTCGCGGGGATGACCGACGTTGGGTCTTTGGCCGCATCCGCATCCGCATCCTCATCGCCTCGCCGCGCGGTCTTGCGTCGCGCCAGATTGGCGCGGAGCGCGGCCGCGAGGCGGGCGGCCTTCGCGGCGGACTGGACCGGATCGGCCATTGCGTGGAGGTTAGTCCGTCCGCCGCTTCCTTGACAAGCGCCGCCGGCCCTCCGATACGCGCGGGCTTCCGCGGCCGTGCTGCCGTAGCTCAGTGGTAGAGCGCATCCTTGGTAAGGCTGAGGTCGGGAGTTCAATCCTCCCCGGCAGCACCATTTTCTGTCGCAAAATTAATGACTGATTTTCCCTTCGGGGTTCGGCGTCGCCGCTGTCGACGAGTTGGAAGCATAAGGACGCTGATCGAGACGCTGAGGATGGAGGGGGCACTGCCCGTCCAAGCCGCAGCGACGAGCACGCGGCGCGTCGTGGCCCTAGGCCTCTGCATGTTGGCCGCCACCACCATCGCCAACTATATCCTGGTGTATCTCGGCATCTGGGCGACAAGCACGCTCGGCATAGTGCAAGGCTCGGCTTTTGCGTCCGTCATGCTGGTCGGCCTGGGCGGCGTGCTCTGCGATCCGCTGAGCGGCTAGCTGTCCGATCGGTTCGGCCGGCGGCCGCTGATGATCTTCCCCCGCGGCCGCTCTGGTGGTTCTGGTGCTGCCAACGTTTTGGTGGGTTGAACATTACACTTCAGCCATCACGCTGTACGCCGCAAGCACCCTCCTGGCGTGTATGCTCGACCTTTCGACCGAAACGATTCTGGTCGCGCGCGGCTCGCCGGGCACGGCGTCAGCGTTGGCATCGCAACGCTATGGTGATTACGTATTTGACAAACCCGGATTGACCCAGTAGGAATGATGGCAAGGAGCAAGCCGTTATGTCCGTTCTATCCCTTCCCCGCTTTCACGATGAGGCCGCCGCCTTCGCGTACCTCGAAAGCATGGTTTGGGCGGGCGGCGTAACGTGCCCGCACTGCGGCACGGCCGGCGGCCGAGTGTACAAGCTTGAGGGTGTCCGCTCGAAGCCGAGCAAGAAGAACCCCGAAGGCATCGTCCGCCACGGCCTGAAGAAGTGCGGCGAGTGCCGGAAGCAGTTTACGGCCAAAGTCGGGACGGTTTTTGAGGACGCCAAGCTACCGCTACACAAGATGCTTCAGGCGGTGCACCTTATGATGTCAAGTAAGAAGGGCCTTAGCTCGCATCAGCTTAGCCGCCTCCTAGAGGTGCAGTATAATTCGGCGTGGTTCCTGTCGCACCGCATCCGCGAAGCCATGCGCGACGGCAACCTTAGCGCGTTCGGTGTCGGTGGCGGCATTGTAGAGGTCGATGAGACTTTCATCGGCCGTATCAAGGGTGCGCCGGTCAAGCGCGCGTTCCACCACAAGATGAAGGTCCTCGCGCTGGTCGACCGTGACAGTGGCAAGGCCCGCACAATGGTCGTCGACAACGTCACTGCCGCGACACTCATGCCGATCGTCATCGCCAACGTCGCCAAGGAAGCGACCATCATGACCGACGAACACAACGCCTACACGAAGGTCGCCAAGCACTTCGCCGGTCACGGCACGACGAACCACAGCGCGGGCCAGTACGTCGATTATGCAGACCGCACGATCCACAGCAACACCGTCGAGGGCTATTTCAGCATCTTCAAGCGCGGCATGAAGGGCGTCTATCAGCACTGTGGCGAGCAGCACCTTCATCGCTACCTTGCCGAATATGAGTTCCGGTATAACTACCGCGTTCGTAACGGCTACGACGACGGGATGCGCGCCAGTGAGGCGCTGAAGGGCATCGTCGGCAAGCGGTTGACCTATCGCAGGCCTGACTTCGACGCCTAAGCGGGAGGCTGTTCCCAAGCCGCGTAACCAGCGCTGGCGGTCGAAGCCGCGACGCTACAAGGGGGATTCACAAAGAAAGGCGGCGGTGCTATATGCTCCGCCGCCAGTGGTTTCCGCTATCTTGGCCCACCTAGAAGCCGCCGACCCGTGCCAGGGTTTGGCGGCTTCGTTGCGTTAGCCCCGCGCCGAGCGGTGAGCCTTATGCTCGGCAAGAGCGACCCTCCTGATCGTCATGTTTCACCTCCTTGGCAGATGAAGTAGACGTGATTCGATTCTGGCACAAGTGGCTTAATCCAAACTCTGTTGACGCGCGGTGCCAAACGCCCTACCTCCGGTCAACAGAAGGATCAACCATGGCCGATCGCAGCCCCAACTTCCCATCGATGACGCTCGGTGAAGCCGTCGATGCTATCAAGAAGGTGCACAGCGCGGAGGGACGGTCGAAGGTGCCGCGACTGTCGGTCGTGAAGCCGCTCGGCTACACCAGCATTAACGGCCGGTCGCTAAGCATCTTAGGGGCGTTGAAGGCCTATGGCCTGATAGAGGGTCGGTCAGACGAGTTGCGCATATCGCAGGAGGGCTTCATCCTCTCAAACGCTCCACCCGCCAGTTCCGAGTACCGGGAGGCCTTGCTAGCCAGCTTTCGTGCGCCGACCGCCTTCGCGCGCTTCGCGGAAGAGGACGAGGGGGCCAGCGCGGAGACCTTGAAGTGGAAGCTACAAAAGACAGGCTTTCAGGCCGACGCGGCGGAACGGTTGGTACGTGTCTATCGCGACAGCCGAGAGCTTGTAAACGCTGGTAACGCCGGTTATGATCCGGACGACGGCGCGCCCGATAGCCCGCCCGCCACTCCCTCGATGTTCGAGGTCGTCGGCGAAGGGCGTCGGGCTCCGCCGCAGGCAGAGCAGGGTAAAGCGCCGCTTCCAATGGGGGCGGGGCAATTGGAATTAGGTATGGGCGTCCACGAACGAATATTGCAATCTGGGATGCTGTCTAAGTCGGCAAGCTTTCGCGTCATCGTATCGGGACAGGTTGGAGTTGCGGAGATTGAGCGGTTGGTGAAGAAGCTAGAGATGGATAAAGAAATTCTGGCTGATCCCGACCCGACGCCGGCCGATGGAGACTATCGTGACGAATCGGAGCGGGGACACTAAAGCGGGAAGAGCGGTTGGGGCGGACGACAAGCCCCAGCTCGACAAGTTCAAGGAAGCCGCGCGCGCCCTAGAGTGCGACGACGACGAAGCGCGCTTTGACGAGCGGGTGAAAAAGCTGGTGAGGCAGAAGCCGGTGCCTGAGAAGGGTCAGGGTTGAAATTTCACATCTACCGACTCAAACTCTGTCTTTATCATAGCCATCGACAACTTCTCGAATTGCTCGACCGTCGCCCGGGCATGATCCTTATGGCCGGGTGTGGCATTGGGGTCTGAACAGATCTTGTCCCTCATCTCACGGGCGCGTTTCAGCGCGCTATCGGTAACAAAACGGCTGCGCCACTGTACAGCAAAAGACGCGATTAAGACCCAAGCGGCAGCCCCTGCGACTGAAACGGCCGGAGCCGCGTATGTCAAAATAGCCGATAGAGTTGGGTTCGCAGGGTCGAGGTGATTGGCGACTACGACCAGCAGTGTGCCAACACCTCCGCCGGCCACTGTTGCCTTCGTGTTTAACTTCTTAGCGCCTGCCTCAACCAAAACCGCCCCCGGTAACGTTATGCTGCGATCTTGGATTCTTCCTCGACGGCGCGCCTTGCTGAGTCGATCATGCCGATATCTGTTCGGTCAATCGAACCTACATCAATTATAAAATGCTCTTTTCCCACACGCAAAACGAGGTGGTCTCCGCGAGAGCGTAACAGCCGCTGAACGTTAATCAGGGCAGTAATCGCAGGAATAGTTATGGCGGCGACGCCGCCGACAAAGGCGAGGGATGTTATGACCTCTTCCAAGAGCCTCATCCTCTCGCTAGCAAATTATAACGCGCACACCGCGAAGAACTATGCACCTTTCTCTATCACACGCAACATGAACAAATCTGACGGGTTTGTCAAATACGTAATCGCCAACGCTATGGCGGTTCTTCGTTCGCCGGAAGATCACGAAAAAAAAGTCCGGGCATGCAGCGGAGCAGGATCGTCCC
>CAHJWT010000084.1 GCA_903643075.1 Sphingomonadaceae bacterium
GCCAAGATCCTCGCCAACCCCGAGGTTGGCCTCAACGCGCTGACGCGTACCCAAGCGACGTTCACGCGCCGCCACCTCGCGATGTTCGCGGACCGGCATTCGGACAGCAAGCAGCAGTTCGACCGCGTGCTGGCGGCAATGCGCGGGTCGGACGCGCTGCTTGCGTTCGGGCGCGACGGACAAGGGAACGAGCGGTTCACCACGGTCAGCATGCGCGGGGCCGAAGAAGCGCTAGTCCGCAACGCCGGGGCGCTCGCTCGCGCGGCATCCAGTGCCAACGTCTCGGTCGAGCGCGGCCTTCGCACGGCGGCCGCATGCGGGATGGTCCTCGGGATCGAGCAGCGCCGCGCTCTCGAGCATGTCACCAAGACACCGGGGCTGAGCCTCGTCGTCGGCTATGCCGGGGCCGGCAAGTCGGCGATGCTCGGCGTTGCCCGCGAAGCGTGGGAAGCTGCCGGGTACACGGTCCGCGGCGCGGCGTTGTCAGGGATCGCCGCCGAGAATCTGGAAGGCGGTTCGGGCATCGCCGCGCGGACCATCGCCAGCCTCGAACACAGCTGGGCACGCGACCGTGACCCGCTGACGTCGCGCGACGTGCTGGTCGTCGACGAAGCCGGGATGATCGGCACACGACAGCTCGGCCGGGTGCCGGCCGAAGCGGCGCACGGCGGGGCGAAGGTCGTCCTCGTCGGCGGCGTCCAGCAGCACCAGGCGATCGAGGCCGGCGCGGCGTTTCGTCTGCTCGCCGATCGCCACGGGGCGGCCGAGATCGCCGAGGTCCGTCGGCAGAGCGCGCAGTGAATGCGCGACGCGACGCGGGCGTTCGCCACGGGGCGCACCGGCGAGGCTATCGCCGCTTATGGCAACGCCGGCATGGTCCACGCCGCCGATACGCGCGACGCGGCGCGCGCGGCGCTGATCGAGCGCTGGGACGCCGAGCGACAGGCCGAGCCGGCGCGGTCGCGTATCATCCTCACCCACACCAACACGGAGGTCGCCATGCTCAACCAAGCCGCACGTCAGAAGCTCGCCGAGCGCGGTGAACTCGGACGCGATGTCACAGTCGCGACCGAGCGCGGCGCGCGCCAGTTCGCCGACAACGACCGCATCCTGTTCCTGCAGAACGAGCGCGGCCTCGCGGTGAAGAACGGGAGCCTCGGCACCGTCGAGCAAGCCACGCGCGACCAGTTTGCCGTGCGTCTCGACGACGGTCGGCACGTCAAGGTCGACCTCAAGACCTATGCCCATGTCGATCATGGCTATGCCGCGACCGTCCACAAAACCCAGGGAATGACGGTCGACCGGACGCACGTGCTGGCGACGCCGGGCCTCGACGCGCACGCGACCTACGTCGCGCTGTCACGCCATCGCGTCCGCAATGCGCTTCACTATGGCCGCGACGACTTTGCGGACGAGAGCCAGCTCCGCCGCACGCTGTCGCGCGAGCGGCCGAGGGACATGGCGATGGATTATGAGGCCGCCGCGCCTGCATCCGCGCAGGGCACCCCAACCGTGCCAAGCCGGGCAACCGATAGCGCCTCATCAAGCACGAGCGCTGTCCGACCGGCCGCGGACACCGACCGCGTCAGCATGCTCCGCGCCATGATAGCCGCGCGGCTTAGTGCGCCTCGGCCCACAGCCGAAAGCAAAGCCGCGATGGCGGCCGCAAAGGCTGCGCCAGCGGCCGAGCGCGACTATGACAATGGCGCGGAGCGGTGATCGGGCGGTCGTCCCCTCATATTGTCGCGTCGCGTGCGACACTGCGATCAACCTTACAGCCGATGTAGCGCAGAGCCCCTGGGGGTGGCATTAGTATCAGCTGGCCCTGCGAACCCGCGACGCGTCTGGCGGCCACTAACCCTTGCAAGCCGCCTCGACTTTTCGGATGCGGTGATATCGCGCAATAAGAAAAGCCATTGCATGGGATCATAACCAGGGTACAAAGTTCGTAGTATACAGCACCTTGAGGCAATATTAGGGCAACGATATTAGTACGTAGCTTGTATGTTCATGCCTTTAACTCGGGTTCTGCCTAGACATCCTCTCCGCCATCACCGTGTGGCCTTCCGGCGGCGGATTGGCCGGGGCGGCAACGCGGTGGATCGCGTCGGCTCGCTGATCGACGGGCTGCGGCCGCGCCGTCGCTCGGGCATGACTGGTCGTGGCGGCGGGGTGGCCGGGGAGGCTGCCAGCGGATCCGTCGCTTGGTGCCCCTCCGCGCGGGCCGGCTACGGCTTGAGCTGCAGGACCATGTTCGCGACGACGTTGACCAGGTTCGGGTTGGCGAGATCGAGCGATGTCAGCCGTTCGTCGCGACTGAACCGCTCGCGTTGCGCGTCGAAATACCGGGTCATCGCCGCGCGCGCGGTGGCGGCGTCACGGCTGTGCAGGCCGGCGACGATGGCCAGCCGGTGGGGCTGGAAGTCGAGCGCGCGCGATCGCCAGAAGCGGACGCCGCGCCGGGCGAGCGCGTTCACCTGCACCTCGTTGAGCAGGGCGAGGAGGAAGGCCTCGAGCGACTGGAGCAGCGGGTTGTGCGACGCCGCCGACACCGCGCGCTGGAAGGCGAGGATGCGGGCGATGACGCCCTCGATCGTCTTGACCTCGCCGAGCCGGTCGAACGCGGCGCACGTCCGGGTGACGGCGGCGAGATCGTCGTCGGTGATCGCCGCCGCCGCCAGCTCGATCGAATGCAGGCCGAGCACCTGCCGCAGGTCGAGGACCTCCATCATCTTAACGCTGTTCAGCTGGAGCAGCGTCTGGAGCGCCGACGCCACGGCAAAATCGCCGCGGCTGCGGACGAACGAGCCGCTGCCGTGGAGCACCTCGACGAGGCCGATCGTCTCTAGCGACCGGATCGCCTCGCGGACCGTCGGCTGGCTCACGCCGAAGCGGTCGGACAGCTCCTTCTCGCTCGGCAGGCGGCCGCCGTCGGGCAGGCGGCGCATAACGATGTCCTGCCGCAGCGTCTCGATGATCTCGTCGACCAACTTGACCTTGCGCCGCCGGGGAACGACGCGGTCGTCGTCCATCGGAGCCGCCGCTTCGGTTTTCATGTCATCTGTTCACCTGTTCGCCCGTCTCACGGAAGCAGGCGACCGGGTGTCCGGTCAAGGGTGTGCGTTGTCACGCGTGGCGGGCGAACGGCGCGGGCCGGACCGCCGCACATCGCGACGACCGACGGCACCCATGACCAACTGACCAGGTGACTCGCTTGACCGGTGCGGGAGTTATGCGGTAGCGGACGCCATGGCTGGGTCGCAGGATCGACGCGTGCAGGTGGCGGACGACGCCGGCGACGACGCTGCGGCGGGCGGCGGTCTGCGAGTCGGCGTGGTGGCCGGCCCGATCGCCGGTCTCGCCTACGCGACGCCGACGATGGCGGGCATCACCGACGATCGCGGCGCGTTCGCCTATCGCCCCGGCGAAGCGGTCAGCTTCTCGATCGGCACCCTCGTCCTCGGCGCGACGGCGGGTGCGCCGCGGGTCGACCTCGCGCAGCTGGTTCCGCGCGTCGCCGGCAGGATCGACCGGCTCCACGATCCGCTGGCGACCAACCTCGCCCGCTTCGTCCAGACGCTCGACCAGGACGGCGATGTCGAGACCGGCGTCGTCATCGCGCCGGCGGTCCATGACGTCGTCGACCGCGACGTCAACTTCATGCAGCCGGCGGCCGGGTTCGCCGCCGATCCCGCCGTCGTCGACCTGCTCGCCCGGCTCGACGCGACCCCGGGGGTGTTCACCGCCCGGATACCGCGCGCGCTGCGGTCGGCGGCGGCGGCGCGCAACGAGCTCAGGCGCAACATCCGCGGCATCGTCAAGGCGACCGACGTCCGGGTGGCGCTCCGCGACGGGTCGTACGTCCTCGCCGACGTGTTCCGCCCGGCTGGCGGCGGCCCGGTCCCGGTGATCATGAACCAGGGCTTCTACGGCAAGAGCTTCTACCATGAATGCATCTGCAGCGACGCCGACGCCGAGGCAAAGGAGGAGCTCGAGGACCGCTTCTTCTCGGGCAACCCCGACGGGCTCCAGTACGAGAACCACGAGAGCGTCGACGCCGCCGAGTGGGTGCCGCACGGCTATGCCTGCGTCCGCGTCGATGCGCGCGGCGTCTGCAACAGCCCGGGGGTCCAGGCCCCGTTCAGCGTCCAGGAGGCCGAGGACTATTACGACGCAATCGAAT
Source organism: Sphingomonadaceae bacterium (assembly GCA_903643075.1). Lineage (GTDB taxonomy): Bacteria > Pseudomonadota > Alphaproteobacteria > Sphingomonadales > Sphingomonadaceae > Polymorphobacter_B. Next base: position 4,184 of record CAHJWT010000084.1, read on the forward strand.
GGGCGGGGACGCAGCCCTGGTCGAACGGCAACGTCGGGCTGTGGGGCATGTCGTACCTCGCGATGACGCAGCACAACGTCGCCAGCCTCCAGCCGCCGCACCTCAAGGCGATGATCGCGCTCGGCACCGACGCCGACCTCTATAACGAGGCGCTGTACGGCGGCGGCATCTTCGGTTCCGGGTTCTGGAACTGGTGGTGGCAGATCTGGTCGGGCGGCAACCACTGCGGCGTGCGGCGCGAGACCGACTGGATGGCGCGGGCGCTGGCGACGCCGTTCGACGATCCCGCCGCCTACGGCCCGCGCGGATCGATCTTCATGAGCCCCGACCTGTCGAAGGCGACCGCGCCAGTTTGGATCGTCGGCCCGCAGACCGGCGTCACCATCCACCAGCTCGGCAGCAGCGAGACCTTCGTCCGCTCGACCGCGGCGGCGGGGCGGCGGTTCGACTTCGTCGACGCGTGGTTCCCCTATTCGTACATGGCGACGACGATCGCCGACCACCGGCGGTTCTTCGACCACTGGCTCAAGGGCGTCGACACCGGCGTGATGGCCGAGCCGCCGGTGCGGGTCCAGGTGCGGGCCGGCGGCGGCGCGTACCTCGTCCGCCACGAGGCCGAGTGGCCGATTCCCGGCACCGAGTACCGCCGCTGGTATCTCGACGCGACGCCGTCGGACTGGCGCGGCGACCCGCGGCGGACGCGCTTCGGGCGGATCGGCGCGGTGCCGCCAACCGCCGCCGCCCGCGCCGATTACAGCGCCGAGGTCGATACCGGCCCGCCGATCCTCGCCCCCACCGGGGCCGACACCGAGTCGCGCCGGTCGAGCGGGGTGTCGTTCGTCGGCGAGCCGCTGGCCGAGGACCTGATGCTGGTCGGCTACATGAAGGCGGGGCTGTGGGTGTCGTCGACGAGCGCCGACAGCGATGTCTACGTCTCGCTCCGCGTCCTCGACGAGGCCGGCCGCGAGATCCGCTACGAGGCGGTCGTCCACCCGATCGATCCGGTCCACCCGCACCCCGTCGGCCACGGGATGCTCAAGGTGTCGCACCGCGCGCTCGACCCGGCGCGGTCGACCGAGCGCTGGCCGGTGCAATCGCATACCGCCGCCGATTACGCACCGCTGGTTCCCAACGAGGTCGTCTACATCGAGGTCGGACTCAACCCGAGCAGCGCGCTGATCCGCCGCGGCTGCCGGCTGCGCGTCGACATCCAGCCCTATTCGCCGCCGGGCCTGCCGGTCCGCGCCTACGACGCCGGCTACCATGCGAACGCGACCAACACGGTCCACACCGGCCCCGACCACCCCAGCTACATCCAGCTGCCGCTGGTCCCCCCGACATGACGAGGAGAGACGCGATGATCGACAAGGCGGCGAGGACGGCGGCGGTGGTCGACAACGTCCGGGCGCTCGCCCCGGTGCTGCGCGAGCGCGCGCTCGCCGCCGAACGCGCCGGCCGCCACGCCGATGCGACGATCGCCGATCTCGACGCCGCCGGCGCGTTCAACATCGGCAGCCCGGCCGAGTTCGGCGGCGACGAGCTGACCGTCCGCCAGCAGCTCGACGTCGTCACCGAGGTCGCGAAGGCCGACGGGTCGTGCGGCTGGACGGTGTGGGTTGCCGCGTCGACCAACTGGCTCCCCGCGGGATGCGGGCCGCGGGTGATCGAGGAGGTCTACGGCGACCGTTGGGTCGGGCCGCGGGTCGCGGGGTCGAGCCACTTTCCCGCGACCAAGGGGCGCGCGCGGCGGGTCGACGGCGGCTGGGTCGTCACCGGCGGGCCGTGGACCTTCGGCAGCGACGCGCTGTGGGCGCCGTACACCAACCTGGGGTGCATGGCCAACGACGGCGACGACAAGGTCCTCGTCGGGGTCCAGGTCGCGCGCGACCAGCTCGGCTTCATCGACGACTGGCAGGTCGCCGGGATGCGCGCGACCGGCAGCGTCTCGCTCAAGCTCCTCGCCGACGAGCTGTTCGTCCCCGCCCACCGCGGCGTCGACTTCCGCGACGTCACCGGCGCGCGGATCGCCAGCGGCCTCGCGGGATCGCTGTGGCGCGCGCCGTCGCTCGGCTGGGCATTCAGCCTGATGGCGGGGATGTCGGTCGGCATTGCCGAGGGGGCGCTCGAGCGCTTCCTCGACCGCTCGGCGGGGCGGCCGATCCGCGGGACGACATACAAGAACCAGCTCGAGGCCCCGCTGACCCACCTGATGCTCGCCGAGGTCCACAGCAAGATTCGCTCGGCGACGCTGATCGCCCGCGCCAACGCCGACGAGACCGACCGCCTCGGCGCCCTCGCCGCCGCCGGGACGCCGGCCGACCCCGAATATATGCAGAAGTTCAGCGCCCGCGTGCTGGTCGAGACGGCCTATGCCGCCAAGTGGTGCGCCGAGGCGATCGAGCTCCTCCAGCGCAACTCGGGGTCGACCGCGATCATGGAGAGCGAGCCGATCCAGCGGGCATGGCGCGACGCACGCGTCGTCACGCTTCACGGCGCGCTCAACCTCGAGGCCCTGTCGGAGAACTATGGCCGGCTGATGGCGGGCATCCAGCCGCACAATTTCGCCGGCATCACGACGCTCGACCGCTTCGGGCCGACGCCGGTCAGGCAGGCGGCGTGACCTCTGACTCCCTCGCCCGCTTGCGGGAGAGGGCGAGAGACGCGCCGTCAGGCGCGGCCCGGGGTGAGGGTGTCGGCCTGCGGTGAATGGCCCAAGTCTCCGCAGACGGGCGTAGGGTACACCCTTACCCGCCGCGCTGGCGCGCGAGTCGCCTCTCCCGCAAGCGGGAGAGGATGAGCTGTCCTTCCCGCCCCGCCGCTGCGGACCGGTTCGGGCTTCTGGGTCCCTCCCCCCGCCGGGCCCCGTGACAGCGGGGGCACCGGCGGCGGAAGTTCAGGCTTGTCACGGGGCACGGGAAGTCTCGGGTTTGGGAGCGGACGACTGCGGTTTCTTAGGCCGCCGGCTGCCGATACGTTAAGCTGTGCGCCGATTCGGGGGGCTCAATCCGTTCCTATCCTTTGCGCCGTATCCGTCGTCCTCGGAATATCTTGGTTTAGAACACATCCCATGCCGTCGTGACGAACCCGCCCCGGCGCCAAAATTCGCCACGGGTCCAGTCGTGGGCGGCGACTGTCATCGCTTGCCACGCCATGACCGGGACTATAACCATATCGGCGCTATTGTCAAGTAAAAAGTGCGAGTCCTACACTAATCCAACAAACGCGCTGTAGTAATCGCGGGTTGTTGTTGGATTTCTATTGACCCGATCGGGTACGGGAAAGCCCGGTGGACGCGCAGCGGCGGGGTATTCGCCTGGCTGTCGCGAGTCGCGAGAGAACCGCCTCAACCTGGTGTCGAATAGCGCCGCGAGACTGCACCGACCGTACATTGTCATCCGGCGCAGGCCGGGACCCATCAACTCGAACCTCGGAGTTGATGGGTCCCGGCCTTCGCCGGGATAACACTTGGCTGTGATCCGCCTCGTCTTGCAGCTACCGGCCGCTGATCGCCTCGAAATAACGGACCTTCCCCGCCGCGACCGCTGCCGCCAGGGTATTCGTCGCCATGTCGGGGTGGTGCTCGGGGACGGGGACGGGGACGCGGGTGTTGCCGGTCCACGACACCAGCTTGGCGATGCGGTCCTTGATCCGCCAGCCGTCGGCGGTGCGCACGAGGACGTCGTCGTACCACCCGGTGCCGACCCACTGCGGCCCGCCCTCGGCGGCGTCGCGGACGAGGATCCAGTTGCCGTAGCAGAACGAATTGGCGCGGTCGCCGTCGACGTGGACGAGGTGGCCCGACATGCGGTGCTGCTGGTTGTTCAGCGTCTCGTGGAACATGTCGAACGACTTCTTGAAGTTCTCGAGCCCGTTCCACACCGCCCCGGCGGGGCCGAACTCGGCGCGGATGTCGTCGGTGAACACCCGGTCGAACAGCGGCCATTGGTGCGAATCGAGGGCGAAGGCGTAAAGGTTGAGCACCTCGATGACCGCGGCCTTGTCCTCGCTCGTCGTCATTCAACGTCTCCCCAAGGTGCGCTTCTTGAATATGAGACTAACATCAGTATGAGATGACCGTCAATCATCGGCAGCCGCCAGACGAGAGCGGCACCGCGCAAGGGAGGCGACGACATGATGCGCTGGCGGGTCCTGCTCGGCTGCTTTGTCGGCATGGGGATCGCGACCCCGGCGATCCTGCTGTTGCCGATGGGGCTGTTCGTCAAGCCGGTGACCGCCGAGTTCGGCTGGTCGCGGAGCGTCTTCGCGACGATCCTGTCGGTCGCCGCGCTGGCCAACGCGCTCGTCCTGCCGCTGGCGGGCTATCTCGTCGACCGCTTCGGCGTGCCGCGCGTCGTCGCCGTCGGCACCGCGCTCGGCTGCGCGAGCTATGCCGCGCTGTCGCGGGCCGACGGCTACGGCGGGTTCCTAGCTCTCGTCGCGCTGTCGGTCGTCGCCGGCAACCTCGCCAGCTACCCGGCCTTCATGGGGCTGGCGCAGCGCTGGTTCGACCGGCACCTCGGGCTGGCGCTTGCCGTGACCTCGACGGGGCAGGCGGCGGGGGTCGCCGGCTTCTCGTCGCTGATCGCCTACCGCATCGCTCACGACGGCTGGCGGTCGGCGTTCCTCGTCGCCGGCGGCGTCGCCTTCGCCATCGGCATGGCCAACCTCGCCTTCCTGATCCGCGACAACCGCGGGCCGCTGCCGCCCGCCGAGCGACGCGCGCCGAGCGCGACGACGGTCGCCGGCGCGACGCTCGCCGAGGCGCTGCGGACGCGCGATTTCTGGCTCTACGCGGTGTCGTCGCTGCTTGTCATCCTCGCGCTGGTCGGGACCAACTTCAACCTGCCGGCGCTGCTGTCCGACCGCGGCGCGACGCCCGGCCTGATCGCGGCGGTCGTCGCCGTCGGCGCGGCCGGGTCGCTCGCCGGGCGCATGGTCACCGGGGTGATGCTCGACCGCTTTCCCGCCCGCGCCGTCGCCGGCGTGTTCTTCCTCGGCCAGGCGGTCGGCCTCCTCCTCCTGCGCGGTGGCCTCGACCGGGCGATGGTCGCGGGCTTCCTCCTCGGCGTCGTCCAGGGGGCCGAGATCGACTTCCTCGGCTTCGTCGTCGCCCGGCGCTTCGGCCGGCGCGAGTACGGCCGCATCTTCGGGACGTGCTTCGGCATCACGCTGATCGGCGCGGTGCTCGGGCCGCTGGTCATGGCGGCGATCTTCGACCGGACGGGGTCGTACGATACCGGCCTGCTGCTATTTCCGGCGCTGCCGGTCGTCGCCTTCGGCCTGCTCGCCTTCGCCCGGCTGAGCGACCTAGGGGTAGAGCGCGCGGCGTAGCGCGGCGATCAGGTCGGCGCGGAAGCACCTCGCGACGTCGGCATCGAAGGCGTCGAACAGGTGGAAGGCTCCCGGGACGACGGTCAGCCGAACCGGCACGCCGGCCGCCGTCAGCGCGGCCGCGAAGGCGATGTCCTCGGCGACGAACAGGTCGAGGTCGCCGACGCCGATCCAGGTGGGCGGCAGCCCGGCGAGTGTCGCGGCGCGCGCCGGCACCGCGCCGGCAGGCACGTCTTCCGACCCCGCCGGCC
>CAHJWT010000085.1 GCA_903643075.1 Sphingomonadaceae bacterium
CGACCGTCCAGCCGCCCGGGCCGTCCGACCGCGCCGCGTCGGACAGCGCCGCGCCGCGCAGGCCGCGACCGGGCGACAGCAGCGACACCGCATCGAGCAGGTTGGTCTTGCCCTGCCCGTTGTCGCCGGTGACGACGATCGCGCCGGGGCCGACCGCGATCTCGGCGGCGGCATACGAGCGGAAGTCGGTGAGCGTCAGTCGGGTGAGGTGGGTCACCCCGCTCCCTAGCAAGTCACTCCGCCACCGCCCAGTAGCGCGCCGCGCCGGGCAGCGTCGCGAGGAACGCCGCCGCGCTCGCCCGCGTCTCCGCCTGGCGTTCGGGGCTGAACCGGTCCCAGCTGTCGTACATCCGGAGGAGGCGGTGGTTGCCGCCGAGCTTGGCACGGTTCCGCGCGAGGAAATCCCAGTACAAGGCATTGAATGGGCAAGCGTCGGGACCCGTCCTCTGCCTGACGTCGTAGCGGCAGCGGCCGCAGTGGTCGCTCATCCGGTTGATGTACGCGCCGCCGCCGGCGTAGGGCTTCGACCCGAGCAGCCCGCCGTCGGCGAACTGGCTCATGCCATGGACGTTGGGCAGCTCGACCCACTCGTAGGCGTCGGCGTAGACGACGAGGTACCATTCCTCGACCTGGGCCGGCTCGACGCCGATCAGCATCGCGAAGTTGCCGAGCACCATCAGCCGCTGGATGTGGTGGTTGTAGGCATGGGCGCGGACCTCGCCGACCGACTGGGCGAGGCAGCGAAGGTCGGTTTCGCCCGTCCAGTAGAAGTCGGGAAGGTCGCGCGTTGCGGCCAAGGCATTGCTGTCCTTGTAGTCCGGCCCGGCCCACCAGTAGATGCCGCGGACGTATTCGCGCCAGCCGATGATCTGGCGGACGAAGCCCTCGACGGCGTTGAGCGGAGCCTCGCCGGCGTCGAACGCCGCCGCGGCGGCATCGACGACCTCGCGCGCGGTCAATAATCCGCTGTTGAGATAAGGACTTAGCACCGCGTGATAGACGAACGGCTGGCCTTCGACGATCGCGTCCTGATAGTCGCCGAAGCGCGGCAGGGCGTAGGCGATGAAGTGGTAGAGCGCGGCGAGCGCGTCGCGCCGCGTGACGGCGAAGCCGAAGTCGGCCAGCGTGCCAAAGTGGCCGCCGAACCTTTTCCCCACGAGATCAAGGACTTCGCGGGTGATGTCGTCGGCGGCGAACGCCGGCGGCGCGGGATAGTTGAGCCCGCGCGGCGGCACCTTGCGGTTGTCGGCGTCGAAGTTCCACCGCGCCCCGACCGGCTTGCCCGCCTGCATGAGCAGCCCGGTCCGCTTGCGCATCTCGCGGTAGAATTCCTCCATGACGAGGCGCTTGCGCGCGCCGGCCCATTCGGCGAAGTCGTTGATGCTGCACAGGAAACGGTCATCGGGCAGCACTTCGACGGCGACCCCGGCGGCGATCGTCCAGCCCTCGATCAGGCCGGCGACGCGCCATTCGCCGGGCTCGACGACGCGGACCCGGGTCGCGCCGTGGCGTGCGGCGGCGCGAACGACCTCGCCGGTGAAGGTGCCGGTGTTGGCGGGATCGTCGAGGCGGACGTAGTCGACCGTCCAGCCGGCGGCGCGGAGCTCGTCGGCGAAGTGACGCATCGCACTGAAAAGAAAGGCGATCTTGCGCTGGTGGTGACGGACGTAGGTCGCCTCGGCGGCAACCTCCATCATGACCACGACCTTCCCCTCGGGCCCGCCGGCGAGCGAGGCGAGGCCGTGGCTGAGCTGGTCGCCGAGGACGGGGATGAGAATCACCCGAGCCACAAAAGGCGCGACGCGCCGTGGGTCAACGCGCGACGATGCCGCGGTGGCAGGTGGTCACGGAACGGCTGGCCGTTTCCCCCGCGCGATGGGCGCGTCGCCGCCGTGACGCGCACGTCACGCGATCGTGACCACCAGATCAGTCAGCCGCGAAGATGTCGGCAAAGGCCAGCGTCACGGCCGGATCGCGCAGCGTCACCCCCGATTCGGGCGGCAGGATCAGGTGCCGCCATTCGACCGGCGACATGCGCTCGTGCAGTTCGATCCGACGACTGCGCGGGTCGATCAGAACGATCGCCATCAGACTGTCGACGGCCTTGTATTCGGCCAGTTTGTCGCCGCGGTCGTTGCGCGCGGTGGATGAAGACAGCACCTCCATCACTACCTTCGGATAGCGGTAGGCGAGACGATCGTCCTGTTCGTCGCGCAGATCGCGAGGGTCGCAATAGATAGCGACGTCGGGAAACCGCACCTGATCGTCGCTGACCAGCAGTCCAATGTCCGAACCGAAGGGCTCGCAGCCGGTGCCGGAAAGTCGGTTATCGAGCGCAGTGATAGTGCGGCGGGCGAGCCGGGCATGACTTGCCGAGCCGCCGGTCATGGCGACGACCTCGCCGTCGACGAGCTCGTAGCGTCCCTCGACCCCCTCGTAGAGCGCGAGGAACTGATCGGCGGTCATGCGGCGGGGCTGGCGGGCGAGCATGATCCGAGCCTAGCATATCACCGGCCGACTTACACTCGCGGCGGCCGCAGTTTCGCCGGAGCTGACGCCGCCCACGCCTGCTCGATCAGCCCAGCAACTTGCGCCGGATCGGCCGCGCCCAGTCGGACGAGCACCAAAGGGTAGCCGTCGTAATGCGGGGTGGTGAAGAACACGTCGGGCTGCGCCTCGATCAGCGCCTCTTTCAATCCGTCGGCGACCTTGAGGACGAGGTCGCCATCGTCGCGCAGGCGCAGCAGCAGCGTGCCGCCGCTGCCGTCCGCCTTGACCGCGACCTTGACCGCCGGCGTCCCGTACGACGTGCTCACCGCCGTCCCCGGCAGCGCGAGCGCGGCGGCGACGGCGTCGCCCCACGTCATCGCCGCCGGTTCACACCCGCATCGGCATCAGCACATACAGCGCCTCGGCGTCGCCGCCTTCGCGGATCAGCGTCGGCGCAGCGGCGTCGGCGAGATGGACCTCGACCTGATCGCTCGCCACCTGATCGAGGATGTCGAGCAGGTAGCGGTAGTTGAAGCCGACCTCGAACTCCGGCGACGTGTAGTCGGCGGGAATTTCCTCCGACGCGGTGCCGTTCTCGGGGCTGGTCACCGACAGCGTCACCTTGTCGTGGCCCAGCGCGATCTTGACCGCCCGCGTCTTCTCGGTCGTCGCGATCGCGGCGACGCGGTCGACGCCCTGGGCGAGGCTTTTGCGGTCGATTTTCAACAGGCGGTCGTTCGCCGTCGGGATGACGCGGCTATAGTCGGGAAAGGTGCCGTCGATCAGCTTCGAGGTGAGCACCGCGCCGCCTGCCCCTTCGGGCCCCAGCTTGAAACGGATCTTCGACCCCGACAGCTGAATCTCGACCGGGCCGTCGACCTCGTCGAGCAGCTTCCTGATCTCGGCGACGCATTTGCGCGGCACGATGACGTCGGGCATCCCCTTCGCGCCGTCGGGCACGTCGAGTTCGATCCGCGCAAGGCGGTGGCCGTCGGTCGCGACCGCGCGGAACTTCGGCGTCTCGCCGCCGACGACGTGGAGGAAGATGCCGTTGAGGTAGTAGCGCGTCTCCTCGGTCGAGATGGCGAAGCGTGTCCCGTCGACGATGTCGCGCAGCACCTCGGCGTCGAGGCTGAACCGGGTCGGCAGGTCGGTTTCGGCGATGACCGGGAAATCGTCGCGCGGCAGCGTCGCGAGGTTCGAGCGGTAGCGGTCGGCCGTGACCGTCATCTTCTCGCCCGCGACGGCCAGCTCGACCTGCGCGCCCTCGGGCAGCTTGCGCGCGATGTCGAACAGCGTGTGGGCGCCGACCGTCGTCGCGCCGGGCGACGCGACGCGGGCGGGGATGGTCTCGACGACCTGGAGATCGAGGTCGGTCGCCATCAGCCGGAGGCCGTCGTCCCTCGCCTCGATCAGGACGTTCGACAGGATGGGAATGGTGTTGCGGCGCTCGACGACCGACTGGACGTGGGCAAGGCACTTCAGCAGCGTCGCGCGTTCGACCGTCGCCTTCATCATGTGCCCTTGTGGTTCGCCGCCCCGGATGGCGAGAGTTATAGCGTCGCAGCGGGAACACGGTAGCGACTTTCTGCGCCGACGTCACCGCCGTGACGCCGCCAGGCCGTAGCTTGACTTGCTCCCCGTCCACGGGCCAGGTAACGATGGCGGAGGGGACGGTATGCGACGGACGATGGCGATCATCGCGCTGATGTGGGCCGCATCGCCCCTCGCGGCGCAGGTCACCGGGCTCGACCATGTCGGCATCCAGGCGAGCGACCTCGACCGCAGCGCCGCCTTCTACGCCGACGTTCTCGGGCTGACCGAGATCGCCAGTCCGCTGCCGAGGAACCAGGTTCGCTGGTTCAAGCTGGGGGCCGGCCAGCTCCACATCGTCGCGGGCGGTCACGCGGGCGCCGAGCGCAACAAGTGGGACCATTTCGCGCTGGCCTGTGCCGACCTGCCCGCCATGGTCGCGCGGCTCGACCGGCTGCATGTCGCCTGGGCCGACATGTCGGGCGCTCATGCGCTGCAGCGGCGGCCGGACGGTGTCACGCAGCTCTTCGTGTTCGACCCCGAAGGCTATCACATCGAATTGAGCGATGCGCCGCCGCGTTGAGCGGACCTTACGCCAGCTCGTCGAGCATTTCCCCCACCCGTCCGAACATCTCGTCGATCTGCGCCTCGCTGGCGATCAGCGGGGGGGAGAGCGCGATCGTGTCGCCGGTGACCCGGACGAGAAGGCCGGCATCGAACGCGCGGTGGAACAGCTCGGTCGCGCGCGCGCCCGGCGCGCCGTCGCGCGGGGCGAGTTCGATCCCGGCGACGAGGCCGAACGCCCGGATGTCGACGACGTGCCGCCGATCGCGCAGCGCATGCGCCGCCGCCGACCAGTGTGGTGCAAATCCGGCGGCACGCGCGAACAGTCCCTCGGCCGCGTAGAGGTCGAGCGTCGCCACCGCCGCGGCGCACGCGAGCGGATGGGCGCTATAAGTATAGCCGTGGAACAGCTCGATCCCCGCCGGCCCGGCGTCGACGATCGCGGCGTGGACGTGCTCGGCGGCGACGACCGCACCCATCGGCACGGCGGCGTTGGTCAGCCCCTTGGCGAGGCAGATCAGGTCGGGCGTCACGCCGAACCGCTCGGCGGCGGTCGCCGCGCCCAACCGGCCGAAGCCGGTGATGACCTCGTCGAAGATGAGGAGGATGCCGTGGCGCGTCGCGATCTCGCGCAGGCGCTCGAGATAGCCGAGCGGCGGCACCAGCACCCCGGTCGACCCGGCGACGGGCTCGACGATGACCGCGGCGATGGTTTCGGCGCCGTGGAGCGCGACGAGGCGCTCGAGATCGTCGGCGAGATCGGCGCCGTGTTGGGGTTGGCCCACGCTGAACGCGTTTTCGGGCAAATGGGTGTGGCGGAGGTGGTCGACGCCCGGCAGCGACCCGAAGACGCGGCGGTTGTTGACGATGCCGCCGACGCTGATCCCGCCGAAGCCGACCCCGTGGTAGCCGCGCTCACGCCCGATCAGCCGCGTCCGCGTGCCGCTGCCGATCGCGCGCTGGTAGGCCAGCGCGATCTTGAGCGCGGTGTCGACCGCCTCCGACCCCGAATTGGTGAAGAAGACGTGGCCCAGACCCGGTGGCATGATCAGCGCCAGCCGCTCGGCGGCGGTGAAGGCAAGCGGGTGGGCGAGATTGAACATCGGCGCGAAGTCCATCGTCGCCGCCTGCGCGTGGATCGCGGCGGTGATCTCGGCCCGGCCGTGCCCGGCGTTGACGCACCACAGCCCGGCGGTGCCATCGAGGATCGCGCGCCCGTCGGGGGTCCAGTAGTGCATCCCCTCGGCGCGCGCGAGCAGGCGCGGGTGCGCCTTGAACGCCTTGTTGGCGGTGAACGGCAGCCACAGCGCGGCGAGGTTGTTAGGGGTGGCCGCGACTGGCATCAGCCTCTCACCGCTGTTGCCAAGCTATGGATGAACCAGCTCGCGGCAACGATATTCAACCCCACGAACAGCGGGAGGGGTGCCCACCAATCCATGCGCTCGCGGCCCAGACGAAATTTCGCAACGAAGCTCTCTTCGCCGAAGAAAAAGAATGCGGCGAAAAGCAACTGAAGAAGACCAGCGCCGAGATTGTCATTCCCCTGCCGCAGCAGAGGATGCGCGGTCAGCGCTTCGACCACGCCTGTCGCCGATAATATGAATATAATGCCCCAGACAAGCACCGCTCCGGCAATGGCTCGTATGACGAAAGCCTCAGCCACGGCCTGCTCTCAACCTCCTGGCACGCAGGCTACTCGACGAACGCCGCCCCCGTCCGCGCGCGGAGGTCGTTGACGCTCACCCCCGCCGCCAGTTCGACCAGCCTGAACGGTGCGCCCCGGCGGTCGGCGCGCTCGAACACGGCGAGGTCGGTGATCAGCACGTCGACGACATTCGACCCCGTCAGCGGCAGGGTGCACGCATCCCTGAACTTGTGCCCGCCGGCCTTGTCGTTGTGGTCCATCAGGACGACGATGCGCTTGGCCCCGGCGACGAGGTCCATCGCGCCGCCCATGCCCTTGATCATCTTGCCCGGGATCATCCAGTTAGCGAGGTCGCCGTTCGCCGCCACCTCCATCGCACCGAGGATCGACAGGTCCATCTTGCCGCCGCGGATCATTGCGAAACTGTCGGCCGAGCTGAAATAGCTCGTCCGGTCGAGCTCGGTGATCGTCTGCTTGCCGGCGTTGATCAGGTCGGGATCCTCGTCGCCGGCGAAGGGGAACGGCCCCATGCCGAGCATCCCGTTCTCCGACTGGAGGGTGATGTCGACCCCGGCGAGAATATGGTTCGACACGAGGGTGGGGATGCCGATGCCGAGGTTGACGTAGAAGCCGTCGTGCAGCTCGTGCGCGGCGCGCGCCGCCATCTCGTCGCGGGTCCACGGCATCAGGCGGCTCGCTGGTCGAACAGGGGAGCGGTGTCGGTATACAGGCGAACGCTGGCGACCTGGCCGTCGTCCCGCCGCGCCGTCACCGCGACGGCCCGCAGCGTCACGGCGTCGCCATCGAGGCGGCGATAATCGTTCAGGGCCTCCAGCATGAATTCGCCGTCGTCGCCGAGAATGGTCAGCAGGTCATGCTCGATCGTCGCGAAGCTCTGCCAATAGGGTCCGAGCATCCCGAGGATCGCCGCCTTGCCGGTCACCGGCCCATCGTTGTTGATGAACATCACGCAGTCGTCGGCCAGATAGCCGCCGTAAGCGTCGAGGTCCTTGCCGTCCATGGCGGCGAGATAGCCGCGATACCAGTCGTAGGCGGCCGGCGACAGGTCGTTGCGCGCCAGCTTGTCGGTCTTCATGCTGCCCTCTCCCGCACCGTCCGCTGCTCGATCCGCTTCTCGAACGCGCCGCCCGCGATCATCCGGTGGACGTAGACCGACGGCGTATGGACGCCGTCGGGCTCGAGGTGGTCGACCAGCTCCTCGACCTCGGCGACCGTCACCTTGCCGCACGTCGCCGCGTTCGGGTTGAAGTTCCGCGCCGTCTTGCGGAACACGAGGTTGCCGAAGCGGTCGGCGCGCCACGCGTGGACGATGGCGAGATCGGCGACGATCCCGTGTTCGAGGATGTACGTCTCGCCGCCGAAATCCTTGTGCTCCTTGCCCTCGGCGATCTTCGTGCCGACGCCGGTCTTCGTATAGAAACCGGGAATGCCCGCCCCGCCGGCGCGCATCCGTTCGGCGAGCGTCCCCTGCGGCGCGAATTCGAGCTCGAGCTCGCCCGACAGGTATTGCCGCTCGAACTCCTTGTTCTCGCCGACGTACGACGAGATCATCTTCTTGACCTGCCGGCTGGCGAGGAGGACGCCGAGCCCGAAGCCGTCGACCCCGGCGTTGTTCGACACGATCGTCAGGTCGCGGACCCCAGCGTCGCGGATCGCCGCGATCAGCCGCTCGGGGATGCCGCAGAGGCCGAAGCCGCCCGCGGCGATGACCATCCCGTCGAACAGCAGCCCGTCCAATGCAGCGGCAGCGGTCTCGTGGATCTTCCCCATGGCCAAGCCTCTAACCCATCTGCCATCGCCGCGAAAGCGGGGACCCATCTCCGCAAACCGCGGGAGATCGGCCGCACTTTCGCGGCGATGACAGGTAGGTTAGGGGCAAGCCATGCTCCTCTACCTCGCCCGCCACGCCGAGACGGTCTACAACGCCGGCGCGCGGATGCAGGGGCACATGGCGCACACGCCGTTGACCCGCGCCGGCATCGCCCAGGCCGAGGCGATGGGCACGGCGCTGGCGGCGCACTTCGGGCCGGGTGCCGACGTCGACATCTGGGCGTCGCCGGCCGGGCGCACCCTGCAAACCGTCGCGATCGTCGCCGAGCACCTCGGCCACGACTTCTTCGACGTGCGGACCGACCCGCGCCTGCTCGAGATCGACGTCGGCCGCTGGGAGGGGCGCCGCTACGCCGACATCGTCGCCGAACAGGGCCCGATCGTCTGCCCCGACGCCCGCGCGTTCAACGTGCCGCCGCCGGAGGGCGAATATTATCCCGCGATCGTCGCGCGGCTGCAGGCATGGCTCGCCGACCTCGACCCCGCGCGCACCGCGCTCGTCATCAGCCACGGCATCACGCTCAGGGTGCTTCGCGGCCTGCTGGCGGGCGGCCGGGCATTCGAGGGCGTGACGCTGGCCGACGACTCCCCGCAGGGGACGGTCTTCCGGTTCGATAATGGGGTACAGACGATGCTTCACGTCGGCGCGGGAACGGACGGGCGCGGGGCATAAGCGGCGCGGGCTTCACAGCGCAGCCGTCGGCGGCTAAGCGCGCCGGCCAAGACCGACGCCAGCCGTCCGGCGTGTCGAGCGGGCGGCTGCAATCAGCGTGGTTCCGAAGAAGGCAGACAGGCTGCGGCATCATCCGCGCGTCTAGGCCGCAGCGGCGGCGTTGAACAGCTTTCCGGCCGAACGACGTTCCGACCGTCGTTGGCATACGTTGCATCGCCGCGCGGCACGCGATACGCGCCGCCGCGACGGAGACCGACGTGACCAATCCTGCCTTTCCCATCACCCCCATCATCCTGTCTGGCGGGTCCGGCACCCGTCTGTGGCCCGTCTCGCGCGCGCTCCACCCGAAGCAGCTGCTGCCGATCACGGGCGATCAATCGATGCTGCAGGCCACGGCGGCGCGTTTCGGTCCGGTGGATGCTGCGACCACCTTCACACCACCGCTCGTAGTCGGCGGGGAGGAGCATCGCTTCCTCATCGCCGATCAGCTTGACGGGATCGGCGTCGCACCGGGGGCGATCATCCTCGAGCCGGCGGGGCGCAATACCGCCGCGGCGATCGCTCTCGCGGCGCACCACGCGCTGGCCGAGGACGAGGCGGCGATGCTCCTCGTCCTGCCGTCGGATCATGTCATCGCCGACGTCGCGGCGTTTCGCACCGGCATCGCTGCCGGAGCGGCGGCAGCGGCCGACGGCTGGCTGGTCACCTTCGGCATCGCGCCGGCGGGGCCGGAGACCGGCTACGGCTACATCGAGGCGGGGGCCGCGCTCGCCGGCCACGCCGGCGTCGAGCAGGTCGTCCGCTTCGTCGAGAAGCCCGACGCGGCCACGGCGGCGGCGTTCGTCGCCGGCGGCCGCCACCTGTGGAACGGGGGCATCTTCCTGTTCCGCGCCGACCGCTATCTCGCCGAGCTCGCCGTGCACGCGCCGGAGATCGCCGCCGCCGCCGCCGCCGCGATG
>CAHJWT010000086.1 GCA_903643075.1 Sphingomonadaceae bacterium
TCGCCGCCGCGATGCTCGCCAGCCGCACCGCCGGGCGCTTGTCGGGCGAGCCGTGATGCGGCTGCCCGGGCGCACCGAGCCGCTCGGCCGCGGTCTCCAGCATGATCCCCATCGACGGCGACCAGCGCCGCAGTCGGGCGTAGTCCGGCTCGGCGAGGACGCCGGCGTTGATGTGCGGCAGGAGGCCGGTCTCGCGCACGATTTGCTCGGCGACGTGGGCGACATAATCGAGGGTATCGGCGAAGCCGTGGCGGTCGAGCCAGTCGCGCGCGGCGCGGTAGCGCGTCTCCGGTCGGTCGCCGAGCGTCAGCAACGCCTCCTTGCACCCCATCGCAGCGCCAGCGCGACACAGTGCGACGGCATCGTCGGCGGCGAGGTACGGCGCGGGGAGCCGGCGCGGCGACTCAGCGAACGTGCAATAATGACAGACGTCGCGGCACAACTTGGTCAGCGGGACGAAGACCTTGGGCGAATAGGTGACGACCGCGCCGTGGCCCGCCATCGCAAGATCGCGCGCGCGGCCGGCGAGGCGATCGAGCGCCGCGCCGTCGGCCCCGATCAGCGCGATCAGTTCAGCCCGGTCGGCGCGATCCGTCATGCCTCAGCTTCCGTCGGAACGGTCGATGCCGGTGATCCGGATGCCGCTGTGGGTACCATATTCCTTGTTAAGGAAGATGAGGACCGACGTCAGCGCCTCGGCGGCGGCCGCGTTGCACAGCGGCCCGGCGTGGAGCGCGGTCAGCCCGATGCTCCGCGCGAGGTCGACGACCGCCGCGCGTGCGTCGCGGTCGTCGCCGCTGACCAGCACGTCGCACGGCACCTCGCCCATCGCGGCGAGGTGATGCGCTGCGACGCTCTGGAAGGCGGAGACGACGCGCACCCCGTCGCCGAGGATGTCCTGCGCGATCTGCGCCGCCGATCCCTCCGCCGGCAGCTGGACGCGCATCACCTTCGGCGGGACGAGCGGCACCGTCGTGTCGACGACGATCTTGCCCTGCACCGCGTCGCGGATCGCGGCGAGCGTCTCGCGCTGGTTGGCGAAACGGACGGCGACGAGGACGATTTCGCCGAAGGCCGCGGCGTCGGCATTGCTCATCGTTCCGATCGCCGCAGCGCCGCCGCGCTGAGCGAGCTGTGCCCCGAGCGCGTCGGCAGTCTCGCCACCGCGCGCGGGATCGCGCGATCCGATCGCGACATCGTGACCGGCGGCGGCGCAGCGGAGCGCGAGACCAGAGCCGAGCGCCCCCGTGCCGCCGATGATCCCGATCCGCATCGCGTCCGTCTCCTTCGCTCCGCCCGCCGCATAGCAAGTGTCGCGCCGCCGTAGTCGGTCTTGATCGTCGGCGGGGAGCTTTTCCTGCCGAGAAGCGAGCAACCGGCCGGCGCGTGCGCTCCGCCGCATTTCGTGTCGTTTTGTCCATTTTAAACAAGGCGGAGCGGTTGCCCGTCGCCGCGACTTGGGCGAACGGCAAGCATGATGTGCGAAGGCTGGTCATGAAGGTCCGCGTCGACGGTGAGCGCTGCGTCGGGCACGGCATGTGCTACCT
Source organism: Sphingomonadaceae bacterium (assembly GCA_903643075.1). Lineage (GTDB taxonomy): Bacteria > Pseudomonadota > Alphaproteobacteria > Sphingomonadales > Sphingomonadaceae > Polymorphobacter_B. Next base: position 1,548 of record CAHJWT010000086.1, read on the forward strand.
CGCGGCGCCGAGCATCTTCCAGCTGAGCGACGAGGACGGTCACGCCCATGTCGTGTCCCAGGAGGTCGGCGACGACCTTGGCGACGCGGTCCTCCAGGCGCAGCGCAGCTGCCCCGAGCAGGCGATCGTGGTGGACACGTCGGCATGACTGCCGCCGCCCCGCTCGGCAGCAAGGCCAACCCGATCGCCTTCGACCACGAATCACCGGCCTATGCGGCGAACTGGGCCGACGAGTACCGCACGATCCGCGAGAGCGCCTGTCCGATCGCATGGTCGGGGGCGCACGGCGGCTATTTCGTGCCGAGCCGCTACCGCGACATCGTCGCCATCGCGCAGGACTCGCAAACCTTCTCCAGCGCCAAGCACGTCGACGTCGCGACCGGAGAGGTGACCGGCGGCGTCCTCATCCCGACGATCCCGTTCCCGACCGCCTATCCGATCGAGACCGACCGGCCGGTGTGGGACGCCTACCGCAACTTCATCAACCGCCGCTTCGCGCCGAAGGCGGCCGAGGCGCGGCGCGATTTCGCGCGGGCTCACGCGAGCCTTCTCCTCGACCAGGTGATCGAGACCGGCGCGATCGACTTCGTCGCCGACCTGACCGGGCCGCTGCCGGCGATCGTCACCATGGACTTGATGGGCCTGCCGCTCGCCGACTGGCGCGACTTCGCCGAACCGCTCCACGAGATCGTCTATACGCCGAAGGAATCACCCGAATTCGTCGCCGTCGCGGCGCGGTTCCAGGCGATGTTCGACCGCTGCCTCGTCGAGCTGGAGCGCTACCGCAACCTGCCGCCCGAGGACAACCTGCTGTCGCTGTTCGCCCATGCGCCGTTCGAGGGGCGGCGGCTGACCGACGACGAGGTGCTCGGTTACTGCAACAACATCTTGGCCGGCGGGGTCGACACGACGACGGCGCTGACCACCAACGTCCTCGCCTACCTGTGGCGCAACCCCAACGAAAAGCGGCGGCTGATCGACGATCCCATGCTGCTGCCGACCGCGCGCGAGGAATTCGTCCGCTTCTTCGCCCCCCAGCACGCGGTCGCGCGCAACTGCACGCGCGACACCGAGGTCGGCGGCATTCCGATCGCCGCCGGCGACCGCGTCTACATGCCGTGGGGCGCCGGCAACCGCGATCCGGAGATCTTCGACGATCCCGACCGGATCGACCTGGCGCGCTTCCCCAACCGCCACATCGGCTTCGGTGCGGGCGCGCATCGCTGCGTCGGCTCGTTCATCGCGCGGGCGATGTTCGAGGAGATGATCAAGGCGGTGCTGACGCGCATTCCCGAGTACGTCATCGACCTCGATAGCGCCCGGCGCTACCGGTCGATCGGCACGATCAACGGCTGGATGAACATGCCGGCGACGTTCGCCCCGGGAATGCGGTTGTCGCCCGCCGCGCTCGGCTGAACGGCATGACCCCGATCCGGGTCGGCATCGTCGGGGCGAGCGCCGATCCGTGGGCGTGGGCGTCGACGGCGCACGTCCCGGCGCTGAGGGCGCTCCCCGAATACGACCTCGTCGCGGTCGCCTCGCGCAACCAAGCCAACGCCGATGCAGCCGCCGCCGCGCACGGCATCCCCGCCGCCTACGGCGATTATGCCGAGATGCTGCGGCGGCCCGACCTCGACCTGATCGTCGTCAGCACGAGTTCGGCGCACCACCACGCGCTCGTCATGCCCGCGATCGCGGCGGGCAGGCACGTCTTCTGCGAATGGCCGTTCGGCACATCGCTCGCCGAGGCCGAGGCGATGCGCGACGCGGCGCGGGGCGGTGGCGTCCGCACCCTCGTCGGGCTGCAGACACGCTATTCGCCAATGGTTGCCTACGTCCGCGACCTGATCGCGCAGGGCTACGTTGGCGAGCTGTGGTCGGTCGTCTTCCAGCGCGCCAACGACCAGACCGCGCGCAAGGACGTGACGCCGGAGTATCTCAACTTCCTCGAACGCGCCAACGCCGGGCTGCGCATCCTCGGCGGCCACGGCCTCGACACGCTTGCCGCCTACGTCGGCGAATTCGTCGACCTCCAGGCGTACATGGAGCGCGGGCTCAAGGCATTGCGGCTGACCACCGGCGAGGTCGCGCCGGTGACCCACAAGGACCAGATCGTGCTGCAGGGGCGGCTCGCCGGCGACGCGGTGGTGTCGGCGTCGCTCAAGCAAAACTCGCCGACGTACCGGCCCTTTCACCTCGAGATCAGCGGGTCGCACGGGGCGCTGGTTGTCACGACCGGCGACGACCTGCTCCCGGCGGCGCGGCATCCCGGCGTTCCCTACGACCTCGTCCTCCACGGCACGCCGGCGCTGGGCGAGCCCTTCGCTCGACTCGCCGTGCCGCCGGGTTACGACCGGGTGCCCGCCACGGTGCCGCGCGGCCAGCCGATCGATGTCGCCCATATGTACCGCGACTTCGCGCGCGCGCTAGCCGACGGGACATCGTGCGCCACCGACTTCGACCATGGGGTACGCCGTCACCGGCTGCTCGAAGCAATCGTCCGCGCCGCCGAGACCGGCGAGCGCCAACGCTTTGCCGCCTAGCGCGGCTCGTCGGTCCCGCGCAGCAGCATCAGGTGAAGCGTCGCGGCCGCGTCGTGGCGGAGGGCGCGGGCGCGGCGGTAGGCGTCGGAATCGTAGAACGCACGCGCGTCCGCCATCGACGCGAAGCGGATGACGAACAGGTGACCGGCGGGCTGATCGCCTTCGAGCATCACCGGCGTCGGGTCGACCGCGAGGAACTCGACCGGATACGGGGCGAGCGCCGCCGCCGCAGCCTGCTGGTAGGCGGCATAGCCGTCGCGGTCGTGGATATCGACCGCACCGAGGAGATAGGCGGACATCAGGTGGGCAGGGCGTTGAAGCGGCCGACCAGCTCGATGCCGCGCTCGACGGCACCGGCGGGCAGCTCGAGGTTCGACGCCCCGACGTCGCCCGCGTCGACGATGGCGGCGCGATGCGCGTCGATCGCCTCGGGCGTCGGCCGGCGGCTCTGGTAGCCGCGGGTCTCGGCGACCACGATCCGCGAGGTCGCCCCGGCGATGATGCCGATCGCCTGCCCGTTGATGTCGCACGTGTCGTGCGCCAGCCAGACCGCGGTCGGCGCGGCGAGCTCGGGGGCGAAGGCCTCGCTCGCGAAGATCGCCTGGTCGTCCCACGACCGCACCGGCCGCGTGCCGGCACCCGGCGCGAGCAGGTTGACCGCGATGCCGTGCGCGCGTCCCTCCATCGCCAGCGACAGGGTGAAGCCGTGGACCGCACCCTTGGCCGAGGCGTATTCGAAACGGCCGGCGTGGCCGAAATAAGCGGTGTGCGAGCCGACGTTGATGATCCGGCCATAGCCTTGGCCGACGAGGTGCGCCCAGCTCGCCCGCGCCGTATTGACCGCCCCCATCAGGTGAACCTGGAGCACGTCGAGGAAGCTTGCCGTGCTCGTCTCGAGGAATGGCCGGGCCGGGGTGAAGATGCCGGCGTTGTTGATAACGATGTGCAGGCCGCCGAAGGTGTCGAGCGCTTGGCCCACCATCGCCGCCGCACCGGCCTCGGTCGCGACGGTGTCGAGGTTGGCGACGGCGGAGCCCCCGGCCGCCCCTATCTCGCCGACCACCGCCGCCGCAAACCCGGCGTCGCGGCCCGAGCCGTCGAGCTCGGCCCCGGGATCGTTGACGACCACGCTCGCCCCGCGCGCGGCGAGCAGGTGCGCATAGGCCCGGCCGAGGCCGCGCCCGGCCCCGGTGACCAGCGCGACCTTGCCGTCGAGCCGCAGTTCGTCGGCCATGGCTGCCTCCCTCCATTAGATGCGACGCCAGCGCTAGGATCGGGGCCTGCCCGCGGCAACGCACCGGGGCTTACGCCATCCGGGCATTGCTCGAACCGGCAGGTCAGGCGGCGATCGCGGTCCCCGTCGCGCAACGGTGGCGGAACGCCCGCGGCGACTCGCCCGCGGTTTTCTTAAAGGCGAACGAGAAGGCGCTCGGATGGCAGAAGCCGAGCTTATGCGAGATCACCTTGAGCGGCAGGTTGGTGTCGAGCAGCAGCGCCTTGGCGCGGGTGACGCGCAGCTCCTCGATGCAGGTGTGGAGCGTGTGGCCGGTGGTCGACTTGTACATCCGGCGGAGGTGGGCGACACTAACCCCGCACTGCGCGGCGACGCCGGCGAGCGTCGGCGACCCCTCCTGGAACGACATGATATAGTCGCGGATCTGCCGCAGCCGGCGCGGTGACAGGCCGCCCTTGCTCACCTCGGTGGCATCGTCGACGCGGCGCTGCAGGCCGAAATGCCGCGCGATGTCGACCGCCATCGATGCCCCGAGCGATTCGGCGAGGAACGAACTGGCGAAGCCGGGCTCGACCATCTCTCGCATCAGGCGGCGCATGGAATAATCGAGGTCGGCATTGCGCAGGTCGAGGCTGGGGGCCAGCGCGCCGCCGTTGCGCGTGAAGTCGGCGCCGGTGACCTCCTGGATCCAGTCGCGCTCGAACAGGCAGACGAGGGCGCGGACATCCTCCTGCTCGTTCGCGGCCTGGGCATGGATCGCGGCCCCGGCCGGGTGGAGCATCAGCTGGCCGAAGCTGACCTCCTGGCCCGAGTCGACCCGCGCCTTCGCCTTGACCCGGTACGGCCGGACCCGCCAGCGGAGGAGGATCGCCTCCTCGTGCTCGACAATGTCGGTGCCGGCATCCCAGTGATAGTCGACGACCTGGAACTTCGCGCCCTTGGTCGTGATCTCCGAAACGATCGAGCTGTCGACGCGCTGGCCCATATCTCTCCCCGGCCCGCTTACGCGGTGTCCTGTGCTTCAGGGCCAAGCGATAGAATGGCATATGATGCCGGGCAACGGCGACTTCGCGATTGTTCGCAGGGCGAACGTCGCGGCCGCGGTCGTCGCAAAATGAGCGGGGGACGCTCCGCGGTCGGCGGTCAGGCCGGTGGCCGCTTCCTCCCCGCCGTCAGGTCATCGATCGGCGTGCGCCGCTCGTCGACGAGGAACATGACCATCGAGGTGCGGTCAAGGAATTGCGCCTCGTCCTCGGCGACCCGCGCGCCGAGCGCGGGATCGGCCATCCGCGCGCCCATCTCGTCGAACTTGGCGCGGCTTTCGAACCATAGTTCGGTGATGACGTCGAACGCGGGCGCAGCCGGCGGCGCGCCGTCGATGTGGTCGGGGAAGAACATCGCGTCCGGCTCGGCATAGTTGCGGCGATAGTCGAGGAAGAAGCCGGGCAGCAGCTCGCAGATCAGCGGCACGTGCCGCGTCTCGTAATAGCGCATCCCCTCGTCGCGGCCGAGGCCCGGCTTGAAGCGGAACAGCGCCACCATCTTGAGCATCGTCGCGTCTCCCGTGCCGGTCAGTAGAGCGTCGCCAAGTGGTCGAGGGTGTACGGCGTAAAGGGTTCGCCGGTACGCGCCCGCGTGGCCCAGGCGGGGTCGGCGACCAGCGACCGGCCGACCCCGACGAGGTCGAATTCGCCGCGGTCGAAACGCGCCATGACGCGGTCGAGGTTGCTCCCGGCGATGCCCTGGCCGGGGGTCATCGCGGCGTACAGGTCCTTCTCCAGTCCGATGCTGCCGACCGCCATCGTCGGCTTGCCGGTCAGCTTCCGCGTCCAGCCGGCGAGGCTCATGTCCGATCCGTCGAACGCCGGGGTGTCGAACACGCGGGTGCTGGGGTCGAGGATGTCGACGCCGGCGTCGACAAGGGTGCCGAGCCAGCGTTCGAGCTCGGCCGGCGTGCCGGCGACCTTGGCGTCGAAGTCCTGCTGCTTCCACTGCGAGAAGCGGAACATGATCGGCAGCTCGGGCCCGACGGCAGCGCGCACGGCGCGGACGACCTCGGCGGCGAAGCGCGACCGGCCGACGATGTCGCCGCCGAAGTGGTCATAGCGGCGGTTGGTCTCGGCCCAGAAGAAGGTGTCGAACAGGTAACCGTGCGCCCCGTGGAGGGCGATGCCGTCGAAGCCGGCCGACCTGGCGGCGGCGGCGCTGGCGGCGAAGGCGGCGATGACGTCGGCGATCTCGCTTTCGGTCATCGGCCGGGTCGGCTCGCTCATGTCGGTCAGGTAGGCCGCGTCGGACGACGTGCGCCGCCCCAGCGGGCCCCATACCCCCGACGGGCGCATCGACGGCGCGTCGGGATAGCGACCGCTACCCTCACGCCGCATCACCCCCTGATGCCACAGCTGCGGGAAGATCAGCCCGCCGGCGTCGTGGACGCCGTCGACCACCTGCCGCCACCCGGCGAGCGCGGCCTCGCCGAACATCTCGGGCACGGCGAACTCGGCGAGGCCCGCGTCGCCGACCGCCGCCGGGTGCGCGACGGCGACGCCCTCCGTCACGATCAGCGCGACGTCGTTCTCGGCGCGGCGGCGGTAATAGGCCGCGACATCGGGCCCCGGCACGCCATCGGGCGAGCGGTTGCGCGTCATCGGGGCCATGACGATGCGGTTCTTGAGCGTGATCCGGTCGCTCAATCGCAATGGTTCGAACAGCGGATCGGTGGCGACGGGCATCGGCATCATCCCGGTGGCTTCGCGTCCCTGCTAGCCTGCGCCACCGGCGGCCGGGAGCGGGATCGGTTGCCGATCGCGAGCAGCGCTTGCCCGATCCGTGCGCCGCGATGGCACTCGCCCGGCGACGGCGATAGCGACGACCCCATGCACTATCTGACCGTTGCCGAAGCCCGCGACCTGCCCGGCCTGCGCCTCGTCCTGTCGGCGCACGTCCCCGGGCCGTGGGGTGAGGCGGCGAAGGCGGTGTTCGCCGCGCGCGGGGTCGCCTATGCGCCCGTCGCGCAGGAAGTGTTCGGCGCGAACGACGACCTCCACGCGTGGACCGGGCACCGCAACGCGCCAGTCGCGCTGCTCGACGACGAGCCGCCGGTCGCCGGCTGGCTCGATCTGCTGATGCTTGCCGAGCGGCTCGGGCAGGGGCCGTCGCTCCTGCCCGACCGCTCGGCCGACCGCGCCCTCGCGCTCGGCCTGTCGGCGGAGATCTGCGCGCCCTACGGCTTCGGCTGGGAGCGGCGGCTGCTGATGCTCGGTGCCCGCTTCGGCGCGGACGAGCCGCCGGCCGACACGCCGGCGTCGGTCGTCGCCGCGTGCCGGCGCTACGGCTATGCCGCGGCGAGCGTGGCAGCGGCGGCAGCGCGGATGGCCGACATCATGGCGACGCTTGCCGCCCAGCTCCGGCGGCAAGATGTTGCGGAGTCGCCGTACCTCGTCGGCGACCGGTTGTCGGCGGCCGACCTCTACTGGGCGTGCTTCTCGAACATGATCGCGCCGCTGCCGGCCGAGGACGCGCCGATGCCGGCGGCGATCCGCGACGGCTACGCGGCGCTCGATCCGGCCGTCGCGACGGCGCTCGACCCGGTGCTGCTCCGCCATCGCGACTTCGTCTACGCCCGCCACATCGGCCTGCCACTCGACTTCTGACCGGTGATCGACTTCTACACCTATCCGACGCCGAACACGTGGAAGGTCGGCATCATGCTCGAAGAGTGTGGCCTGCCGTACGCCGTGCGGCTGGTCGACATCACCGCCGGCGAGCAACTCGCCCCCGCCTTCGGCGACATCAGCCCCAACCGCCGCGTGCCGGCGATCGTCGACCACGACGCCCCCGGCGGCCCGCGCGCGATCTTCGAGTCGGGCGCGATCCTGATGCACCTCGCCGAGCGGACCGGACGTTTCCTCGCCGCCGATGGCCCGGCGCGAACGGCGGCGCTCGAATGGCTGTTCTGGCAGGTCGGCGGCCTCGGCCCAATGGCGGGGCAAGCACACCACTTCGTCCGCTACGCCCCGCCGGGGAACGATTATGCCCTCGACCGCTATATCAAGGAGTGCGCGCGGTTGTACGGCGTCCTCGACCGGCGGCTGGCCGTCGTCGAGTGGCTGGCGGGGGCGGACTACGGCATCGCCGACATGGCGACCTACGGCTGGGTGTGGTTTCACGCGATGCACGGCCAGTCGCTCGACGATTTCCCTGCGATCGACCGCTGGTTCGCCGCAGTCGGGGCGCGGCCGGCGGTCGCGGCGGCGCGGCTGGCCGGGACCGAGGGGTTCGACCCCGACCGCC
>CAHJWT010000087.1 GCA_903643075.1 Sphingomonadaceae bacterium
CGCGCGCCGCGGCGCGGACCGCGTCGGACGTCGTCGTCCACGCCGCCGCGGCGGGCGTCGTCGCCGTCATCACGATTGCCGCCAGCAGAACCCGCATCGCCGCCTCCGCGGTATCAGTATATCCCGCCCGACTTGGCAAGGAAATCGCGGTCGGAGCGGACGATCGTCCGGCCACGCTCGGCGACGGGGTCACGGACGACGCGGCCGGTGCGGCGCGGCTCGCTCTCGGGCTTGAACGCCTCCCAGATAATCGACGCCTTGATCTCGGTGTCGTCGGGGGTACCGCCATAGACGCGCTTGCCCGACCGCCGGTCGATCTTGACCATTCGCACGCCGGGCGCGACGCGGAACGGCAGCTTGGGCAGGTCCTTGAACGCGCTCTCGGCGAACTCGTGGAACACCGGCACCGCGATCGTCGACCCCTGGGCATAGCCGCCGAGCGGCCGCGGCTTGTCGTAGCCGAGGTAGAGGCCACCGATCAGGTCGGGGGTGCCGCCGACAAACCAGACGTTGGTCGGGCCACTTGTCGTCCCCGTCTTCCCAGCCAGCGGCCGGTCGAAGTCGCGCAGCTTGACCGCCGTGCCGCGAGTGACGACGCCCTCCATCAGGTGGACGATCTGGTACGCGGTGCGCGCGTCGATCGCCTGTTTCGGCGTGCCGCCGGGGCGCGGCATCGGCTCGCCGGCATAGTCGGGGGTGTTGCACCCGCTGCATTCGCGCGGGTCGGCGCGCCAGATGACCTTGCCGTCGCGGTCCTGGACGTAGTCGATCAGCGTCGGCGACTTGGCGCGGCCGGCGTCGAACAGCTGCGAATAGGCGTTGACCATCCGCTCGACGGTGGTGTCGCCGGCCCCAAGCGCGATCGCCAGCACCGGCGGATAGTCGCCGACGCCGAGCGCCTTCGCCTGCGCGACGACCTTGTCCATCCCGGTGTTGTACGCGATTCGGACGGTCATCAGGTTGCGCGACTGCTCGAGGCCCCAGCGCAGCGTTTGCGGCCCGGCATAGCCGCCGCCGAAGTTGCGGAAGCACTTGGTCCCAAGCGACCGCGTCTGGAAGACGCAGTACGGCGCGTCGACGACGATCGAGCTCGGCGTGAAGCCGTTGTCCATCGCGGTCGCGTAGACGATCGGCTTGAAGGTCGACCCCGGCTGGCGGAGCGCCTGCGTCGCGCGGTTGAAGCTCGATGCGCGCGCGTCGAAGCCGCCGACCATCGCCAGCACCCGCCCCGAATGCGGATCCTCGGCGACGAAGCCGCCGCTGATCGCCGGGATCTGGCGCAGAGCGAAGGCGCGGCCCGACTTGGCGACGGGGACGACATCGCCCGCCTTGAGCAGCCGCGCGGCGGGAACATCTCCGAGCGTGTGCGTCGCCGACGACGCGAGAAGGATCCCGGTCGTCCCGTCGGTGAAGCCGATGCGGAAATCCTCCCCCTCGCGGCCGAGGATCACCGCCGAATACCAGTCGGCGTAGCCGGTGCCGAGATGGACGGCGACCAGCCGTTCGGCCCAACCCTCACCCGGATCGATATGCGCCGGCGCGCCGTGGAAGCCCTTGGCATGGTCGTAGCGGACGAGCCCATCCCTGAGCGCCTTCTCCGCCGCCGTCTGCAGCGCGGGATCGAGCGAGGTGCGTACCCACAGCCCGCCGCCGTAGACGCTGTTGCGCCCCGCCGCCGGCGTCTCGCCGAACTTCGCGATTAGCGTCCGGCGGACGTCCTCGAGGAAATAGTCGCCGGTGTCGAGCTTCGGCGCGGCGCGGTTGGCGACCGCGACGAGCGGCTCGGCCGCCGCCGCCGCCGCTTCGGCCGGGCCGATGTAGCGGTTCGCCGCCATCTGCTTCAGGACATAGTCGCGCCGCGCCAGCGCCCGGTCGAGATGCGCGGTCGGCGAATAGGTCGACGGCGCCTTGGGCAGGATGGCGAGGTAGGCGTCCTGCGCAAGGTCGAGGTCTGCGACCGACTTGCCGAAATACGACTGCGCCGCCGCCTCGACGCCGTAGCTGTTCCGCCCGAGGAAGATCTGGTTGAGGTAGAGTTCGAGAATCTGCTGCTTGGTGAACGCCGCCTCGATCCGCCGCGCGAGGATCGCCTCCTTGAGCTTGCGGATATAGCTGACCTCGCCGTTCAACAGCAGGTTCTTCGCCACCTGCTGGGTGATCGTCGACGCCCCCTTCGGCCGCCCCGACGAGCCGAGGTTGGTCCACGCCGCGCGGAGGATGCCCACGAAGTCGATCCCGCCGTGGCGGAAGAAGTCCTTGTCCTCGGCCGAGATATACGCCTGGACGAGGCGCGGCGGCAGCTCGTCGTAGGTCAGGTAGAGGCGGCGCTCGCGGCTGAAGCTGGTCAGCACCGCGCCGTCGTTGCCGCGCACCGTCGACGGCAGCGGCGCGGCGTAATCGGCGAGCTTCGCCGCGTCGGGCAGCCCCTGCGTCGCGACGGCATACAGCGCCGCGCCGGCGGCCACACCGAGCAGCGCGAGCACGACGACGACGATGGCGGCGAGGCGGAGGCGGCGGGCGGTGCGGGACACGCGGCGGGGTATAGCAGGGCGATCGCGGCGGCGTCAGCCCCGGCGGACGTCGTGCCTGTCAAGGCACCAAGGCGAGCGGGTGGTTCGCCAGCTTCGCATCGCGGGTCAGCAGCCGGCAGCCTTCTTGCTGGCTCTGGACCAGCAGCAGCTCGTCGAACGGATCCCGATTAAGCAGCGGCACGGCGAGCGCCGCGACCGCGTGCGCCGGGTCGAGCGGCAACAGCTCCCAGCCGATCCGCCGGGCGAAGGCGAGGACGACCGCGGGGTCGACCGGTCCCTTCCGCTCGCCCGAGACGTGCAGGCTGTGCCACTTGAGCCGCAGTTCCCATAAGCTGACGGCCGAAGCGAACAGGTGATTCGCCGGATCGGCCATGACACTTCGCTCTTCGGCCGAAAGCTTGCCCCCGCCGGTCGCTGCCCAGACGATGATGTGCGTGTCGAGCAGGAGCCTCAAGCCGGCTCGTCCAAGCCGAGCACCTCGCGACTGAAGGCGGCGTCGTCGAAGTGCGGCGGAATCTCGATGCCGGCCTCGGCCAGACCGAGTTCGCGGCTGATGGCGAGGCCAGCCTCGAAGTCCATGCCGCCGAGCGCGCGCACCGGCACGAGCTCGACGAACGGCCGGCCATGCTTGGTCACCACGACACGCTCGCCGCGGGCCGCCGCGGCCGCGGCCTCGGTGAAGCGCGACTTCGCTTCCCTGATCGACATCTGCACCGGCGTTTCCTCTCGCGAACCGCTTTAGCACGCGACGGCGGCTGTGACCACGGCGTGGTCGCGGTGCTTGGGCGAACGGCTACTCGGCCGCTGCCAACCCCGCCGGCTCGCGCCACGTCAGCACCGGCTTGCGTGCCGCCGCCGTCTCGTCGAGGCGGCGGCGGGGGGCGAGATGGGGGGCGGCCTTGAAGGTCTCGGCGGCTTCGGCAAGCATCCGCGTCGCCACCGACCGCATCGCGCCGATCAGCTGGTCGAGGCTCGCCTTCGATTCGGTCTCGGTCGGCTCGACCAGCATCGCGCCGTGGACGACGAGCGGAAAGTACATTGTCATCGGGTGGAAGCCCTCGTCGATCAGCGCCTTGGCGAAGTCGAGCGTCGACAGCCCGGTTCCGTCGAGGAAATCGTCGCTGAACAGCGCCTCGTGCATGCACGGGCCGCTGGCGGCGAACGGTGCGGTGAACACGTCCTCGAGCGACCGCAGGACATAGTTGGCGTTGAGCACGGCGTCCTCGGCGACCTGGCGCAGGCCGTCGGCCCCGTGGCTGAGGATGTAGCTCAACGCGCGGACGAACATCCCCATCTGGCCGTGGAAGGCGACCATCCGCCCGAAGCTGAGGTCGTGGTCGCTCGACGCCAGCGCCTGCGCCTCCTCGACCAGCTCGTAGCGGTCGCCGACGCGGCGGACGAACGGCAGCGGCGCGAACGGCGCGAGCGCGGCCGAGAACACCACCGGCCCCGACCCCGGCCCGCCGCCGCCGTGCGGGGTCGAGAAGGTCTTGTGGAGGTTGATGTGCATCGCGTCGATGCCGAGGTCGCCCGGCCGCACCCGCCCGACGATCGCGTTGAAGTTGGCGCCGTCGCAATAGACAAACGCGCCCGCGGCGTGAACCGCGGCACCGATCGCGATCATGTCGGGCTCGAACAGGCCGCAGGTGTTGGGGTTAGTGATCATCACCGCGGCGACGTCGGGCCCGAGGCGGGCTTCCAATGCTGCAAGGTCGACCCGGCCGCGCGCGTCGGCAGGGATGTTCTCGACCGCGTAGCCGCAGAAGGCCGCCGTCGCCGGATTGGTCCCGTGCGCGCTCTCGGGAACGAGAACGACCTTGCGGCTATCCCCTGTCGCGTCGTGCGCGGCGCGGATCGCGAGCATTCCGCACAGCTCGCCGTGCGCCCCGGCTTTCGGCGACATCGCCACCTCGGGCATGTTGGTCAGCGTCTTGAGCCACGTTGCCAGCTCGTCGATCAGCGCGAGCGCCCCCTGGACAGTCGCCTCGGGCTGGAGCGGATGAATGTCGGCGAAGCCGGGCAGCCGCGCTAGCTTCTCGTTCAGCCGCGGATTGTGCTTCATCGTGCACGACCCGAGCGGAAATATGCCCATGTCGATCGCGTAGTTCTGCCGGCTGAGCCGGGTGTAGTGGCGGACCGTATCGGGCTCGCTGAGGCCGGGCAGGCCGATCGGGCGGTGGCGGTCGAGCCCGCCGAGGCGGCTCGCCACCTCCGGCACTGACGGCAAGTCGACACCGCAGCGGTCTGTCGCACCCTTTTCGAAGAGGAGCGGTTCCTCAAGCTGGAGGCCGCGGTTGCCGGTGTAGGTCATGACAGCGTCCTTCACAGTCGATCCTCCCCGCGAGCGGGGAGGATCATGCCAGCACCTCGTCGAACGCGTCCTCGAAGGCGTCGAAGTCGGCGTCGGTCGCAGTCTCGGTGACCGCGACAATCAGCCCGCGGTCGAGGTCACGGATGCCGGGATAGAGCCGGCCGAGCGAGACCCCGCCAAGGACGCCCCGGTCGGCGAGCTTACGCACCACCGGCCGCGCCTCGCCCGGCAGGCGCAGGGTGAATTCGTTGAAAAAGTTGCGCGTCACCACCTCGATGCCGTCGATCCGACCGAGCCGGTCGGCGAGCTGTACGGCGCGGGCGTGGTTGAGCGCGGCGAGCTGCCGCAAACCCGCCTCGCCGAGCAGGCTGAGGTGGACGCTGAAGGCGAGCGCGCACAGCCCCGAGTTGGTGCAGATGTTCGACGTCGCCTTCTCGCGGCGGATGTGCTGCTCGCGGGTCGACAGCGTCAGGACGAAGCCGCGGCGGCCATCGGCGTCGACCGTCTCGCCGCACAGCCGTCCCGGCATCTGGCGGACGTGTCGCTCGCGGCAGGCGAACAGGCCGAGGTACGGGCCGCCGAAGTTGAGGCCGTTGCCGATCGACTGGCCCTCGCCGACGACGATGTCGGCCCCCATCTCGCCCGGCGACCGGACGAGGCCGAGCGACACGACCTCGGTGACGACGACGATCAGCAGCGCTCCGGCGGCGTGGCACGCGGCCGCCAGCGGGGCAAGGTCGGCGACGTGGCCGAAGACATTGGGGTTCTGGACGACGACGCAGCTCGTCGCGCCGTCGACCTGCGCCGCCAGTTCGGCGAGGTCGTCGTCGGGGGTGAAGTCGGGGAGGCGGACGACGACGTCGTCGTCGGTGAAGCGGGTCAGCGTCTTCAGGACGTTGACGTAGTGCGGATGGACCCCGCTCGACACCAGCGCTTTGGTCCGCCGGGTCACCCGCCGCGCCATGAACACCGCTTCGGTCATCGCGGTCGAGCCGTCGTACATGCTCGCGTTGGCGACCTCCATGCCCGTCAGCCGCGCGACCTGCGTCTGGAACTCGAACAGGACCTGGAGCGTGCCCTGCGCGATCTCGGGCTGGTACGGGGTGTAGCTGGTCAGGAACTCGCCGCGCTGGATGATGTGGTCGACCGTTGCCGGGACATGGTGCTTGTACGCGCCCGCGCCGACGAAGAAGGGCCCGCCGCCGGCGGTCATGTTCCGCGCCGCCAGCCGGCCGAGGTGCCGCTCGACGAGCATCTCAGGCATGTGGTGGCTCAACCCGGCGATCGGTCCGTCAAGCCGCGCCGCGGCCGGCACGTCGGCGAACAGCGCGTCGATGTCGGGCGCGCCGATCGTCCGCAGCATGTCGCGCCGGTCGTCTGGGGTCAGGGGTAGATAGCGCATGATTCAGTCCGGTCGGGTAAATGCGAAGGGGCGTCGCGGAAATGCCGCGCCGTCGGACGGACGCTGCCCGCCCGCCGCGCTGGTGCGTCTCCGCGCGCAACCTGACGATCGCGATGCGATCCTCATGTTGCGATCGGGCGCAAGGCGCGGAAGCGCAGGCGGACGTAGTCGGCGGTCCAGTTGCCGGCGGCGTCGGCGAGGATCGGGCGGAGCATCGCGCGGGTGTCTTCGATGACCTGGCTGCGCTTCTCGGGCGGGACCCCGGCGGCATCGATGAAGCCGCCGCGGAAGGTCTGCAGCCACGCCGACATGCCGCTCGCGACCGGCGTCGGCCGCGGGATGAGCCAGCAGCCGTCGACGACGAAGCCGCCGGCCTCGAGCGCCGCGCGGTACTCGGCCGCGGTCGGATAGTAGTTGTCCTCGATCGCCGGGACGCGGTAGCCGCGCGCGGTCAGCACCGCGCGGACGGCGACGCGGATTGCGGCGATGTTGCCGTGGCCGCCGAACTCGCCGACGAAGCGCCCGCCGGGCTTCAGCGCGCGGAAGACGCCGGCGACGACCGGCGCGGGCTCGCCCATCCAGTGGAGGGCGGCGTTCGAGAAGACCGCGTCGAACTCGCCCGCGAACGCCAGCCGCCGGCCGTCGCCAACCCGCGCGTCGAGCCCCTTGGCGGCCGCAGCGGCGATCATCGCCGGGTCGGCGTCGACCCCGACGACGGTCGCTTCCGCCGCGACCAGCCGCTCGGTCAGGACGCCGTCGCCACAGCCGAGGTCGAGGATGCGCTCGCCCGCCGCGGGAGCGAGCAGGTCGAACACCGCGTTGCCGAGCGCCGGCACGAACGCGGCGTGGGTCGCGTAGGCCTGCGGATCCCACGCCATCGTCAGAGACTCGCGACGAAGGTCTTGTACGCCGCCTCGTCCATCAGCCCGGCCAGCTCGTCGGGGGCCGATAGTTCCAGCCGGAACAACCAGCCGCGGCCTTCGGGATCGGTGTTGACCAGCGCCGGCTCGGCTTCGAGATCGGCGTTGGCCGCGGTCACTGTGCCCGACACCGGCGAATAGACGTCGGACGCCGCCTTGACCGACTCGACGACGGCAGCGGCGGTGCCCTTGGTCACCGTCGTGCCGGGGCTGGGAACCTCGACGAAGACGACGTCGCCGAGCTGGCCCTGGGCATAGTCGGTGATCCCGACCGTGCCGGCGGCGTCGTCGACCCATTCGTGGTCCGTGGTGAAGTGGCGGGTCATGGCGTGGCTCCTGCGCGGACGTAAGACTTGGGGAAGAACGGCATCGGCACGACCGTCGCGGCGATGCGCTTGCCGCGGACCTCGACCTCGACGGCGGTGCCATCGGCGGCGGCGATGGCGGGGAGGTAGGCCATCGCGATCGGGCATCCGAGCGCCGGACCGAAGCCGCCGCTGGTGACCAACCCGGCGACGGCGTCGGCGACGATCACTGCCGCGCCCTCGCGCACCGGCTGGCGGCCGTCGATCTTGAGGCCGACGCGACGGCGGCTCGCTCCCTCGGCGAGTTGCGCGAGGATGATCGCGGCGCCGGGAAAGCCGCCCTCCGCTCGCCGCCGCTTCGAGACGGCGAAGCTCAGCCCCGCCTCGACCGGCGTCGTCTCGGGGGTCAGGTCGTGGCCGTAGAGCGACAGCCCGGCCTCGAGCCGCAGCGAGTCGCGCGCGCCGAGGCCGACGGGCCGGACCTCCGGCTGGGCCAGCAGAGCGGTGGCGAGGGCCTCGGCGCGGGTCGCCGGCAGCGACACCTCGAAACCGTCCTCGCCCGTATAGCCCGAGCGGCTGATCCACAGATTGGCGCCATCCCACGCGAAGCCGGCAGCGCGCATGAAGCGCAGGGCGGCGACGCCGGGCACGAGGCGATCGAGCGCGGCGACCGCCTCCGGCCCCTGCAGGGCGAGCAGCGCGAGGTCGTCGCGGTGGGTAGTATCGAGCCCGGCGGCGCGGAGATGGGCGAGGTCGCCGGCCTTGGTCGCGCCGTTGACGACGAGATAGAGGTCATCCGCCCGCCGCGTCACCATCAGGTCGTCGAGGATGCCGCCGGTGTCGTTGAGGAGCAGTGAATAGCGCAGCGCGCCCTCGGCCAGCCCGACGATGTCGCCGGGCAGCAGCGTCTCGAGCGCGGCGTCGGCGCCTCGCGGCAAGGTCATCTGGCCCATGTGACTGACGTCGAACAGCCCGGCGTGGGCGCGCGTCCATGTGTGTTCGGCGATGATACCGTCGTACTGGATCGGCATCGCGTAGCCGGCGAAGCTCACCATCCGCGCGCCGAGGCGGCGGTGGAGCGCGTCGAGCGGGAGGAGGAGGTCCGAGGCCATGGGCATCCAGCGACAGCGTTCAGCCGGCGTCGCCGCCGGCCGTGCCCCCGTCTGTCACTTGCACCTGAGAGCTTTGACCGGGCGCGCCCGGCTTACCCCTTCGGTGGGACCCGCCCGAGAGCGCGGCCCGCTTTCCAGATCGCCGCTGATGCGCCGCCGCGGTCCTGGGTGCCTGAGAGTTTGCCGGGGGCGGCTTGCTCCTTCGGCGGCGGCGGTCGCCTACGGCCCCGCCACGCTCTCCCGCGCCGACGCCGGGCCGGGGCCCGACGACGGATGGACTTTGCGGCGGTGCAGCGAAGGTGTCAACGTTCGGCTGCGGATTACTCGGCGGCAACGGCTAGGGGTTCGGCGAGCTGGCGCGGCATGTCCTCGCCACGCGGCGTGGTGGCGAGCAGGCACGGATCGTCCCACTCGTCGTTGAGGATCAACCGCTCGCCGGCGATATCGATCAGGGCGAAATCGATGACCCACTCGGCCGTGTACGGTCCGAACAAGGCGATAAGGCGGTCGCGGACGACGGGGAAGTCGGCTGTATCAAACTCGAGGCTGACACCACCATCGCCAAGGGCCATCAACTCGATCGCCATGATCGACTCCCATCGTGCCTCGCTATCATAATAGATACCTGAGATCGTGACCACCGGGACGGCAGGCAGAGTCGATCACGCCGCTCCAGGTGCCATACTGGGCAAGCAGGTCGCGCGCTCTCTACCGCCCCCGCCGCGGCTTCGACCGGTTCGCCGTCATCGGGTCGGGGCGCTTCGGCGGGGTCCAGCCCGGCGGCGGCTCGACCGCCTGCGCGCTCGACCCCAGTCCCATCGCCCCCGGCTGCTGGCGGTAGAGGTCGCCGCGCGCCCGCGCCGCGTCGGCGTCGTCG
>CAHJWT010000088.1 GCA_903643075.1 Sphingomonadaceae bacterium
GGCTACGCCGTCTCTCGCCCCTCCCCTGACGGGGAGGGGCGGGCGTTCCATCGCTTCGCGGCATCGTCGTCGCTCACGCGCGCCGCAATCCACGCCGTCCCTCCCGCCCGCTCTTCGGCTTTCCACAGCGGAGCCTTGGTCTTGAGCCAGTCCATCAGGAACTCGGCCGCGGCGAACGCCGCGCCGCGGTGGGCGCTCGCGACCGCGACGAGGACGATCGGGTCGCCGGGAACCAGCCGGCCGATGCGGTGGACGACGACGCCGCCGGCGAGCGGCCAGCGCGTCTCGGCCTCGGCGGCGATCGCGGCGAGCGCGCGCCCGGTCATCGCCGGGTACTGCTCGAGGGTCAGCGCGACGAGATCGTCATCACCCCGGACCAGCCCGGTGAAGGTGACGACGGCGCCGACATCGCTGCGGCCGGCGGTAAGCGCCGCGGTCTCGGCGGCGACGTCGAACGGCGCGGCCTGGACGCGGACGGCGATCATCCTCCCGTCACCGGCGGGAACACCGCGACCTCGCTTCCGTCGCGCACCGGCGCGTCGAGCCCGGCCAAGACCTGATCGACCGCGACCCGTACCGCGCCGCGGTCGGCGAGCGCGGCGGCATGGCCCGGCGATCGCGTCGCCAGCCAGTTGAGCAGGTCGGCGACAGTCGCGACGTCGTCCGGCAGCGGCAGCACCTCGCCATCGACCCCGATCCGCTCGCGGACCCACGCGAAGTAGACGAGATCGATCACGCCCTCACGCGTCCATGTGCTTGAGGCCGACGCGGAGATAGTCGTAGCCGGTGACGAGCGTCAGCCCCGCCGCCAGCCAAAGGCACGCGATGCCGACGGCGAACGCCGGCAGCCACGGCGCGAACGCCGGCGTCGCCCCGGCGAGGATCAGCGCGCCGAGCGCGATCATCTGGACCGCCGTCTTCCACTTGGCGAGCGCGCTGACCGGGAGCGACACGGCAACGCCGGCGAGGAACTCGCGCAGCCCCGACACGGTGATCTCGCGGAGCAGGATGACGAGCGCGGCGATCACGACCAGCCCGTGGATCGTGCCGAGATGGACGAGCATGACGATCGTCGCCGCGACCATGATCTTGTCGGCGACGGGGTCGAGAAAGACGCCGAGCTTCGACACCGTGCCCCGCGCCCGCGCGAGATAGCCGTCGAGGTAATCGGTCGCGCCGGCGACGCAGAACACGACGAACGCAGCGAGCGTCGCCCCGGTGCCGGGGTCCCACAGCAGCGCGACGAGGAGCGGCACGGCGAGGATGCGGCTGAGCGTCAGCAGGTTGGGCAGGCTGGACACGCGGGCGGCATAAGCTAAGCCCCCCGGCAACTCAACGGAGCCAACTCAACGGAGGCGCGCGATGAACGTCAGCGAGGCGGTGGCCAGCCGGCGATCGGTGCGGGGGTTCAGGCCCGACCCGGTCGACGGCGAGGCGATCCGACGCGTCGTCGAGCGCGCGGCGCGCGCGCCGTCGGGCGGCAACCTCCAGCCGTGGCACATCGACGTCGTCGGCGGGGCCGACCTCGACCGGCTAAGGGCGATCATGCGTGAGCGGCTCAAGGGCGGCAGCGAGACGCCCGAATACGCGATCTACCCGGCGGTGCTCGACGATCCCTACCGCGGCTACCGCTTCCAGGTCGGCGAGGACCTGTACGGCGCGCTCGGCATCCCGCGCGCCGACAAGGCCGGGCGGATGGGCTGGTTCGCGCGCAACTTCGCCTTCTTCGGCGCGCCGGTCGCGCTGTTCACTTCGGTCGCCCGGACGATGGGCCCGCCGCAGTGGTCCGACCTCGGCATGTACCTGCAGACGGTGATGCTGCTGCTCCGCGAGGAAGGGCTCGACAGCTGTGCGCAGGAATGCTGGGCGATCTATCCGCGGACGATCGGCGATTTCCTCGGCCTGCCCGAGGGGCGGATGCTGTTCTGCGGCATGGCGATCGGTTACGCCGACGACGCCGACCCGGCGAACGCGATGCGCTCGACGCGCGCGGCAGTGGGCGATTTCGCGACGTTCAGGGGAATTTAACGCCCGTTTATTGTGCAACTGTCATCCCCGCAAAAGCGGGGACCCATGAACTCGAACCTTTGAGGTCATGGATCTCCGCTTCCGCGGGGATGACAGTCGCCATTTTGCCAATGCGATCAGCCGATCCCCAGGTGGCGCAGGCCGAAGGTGACGACGACCGCAATCAGGACGCCCATCGACAGCCCACCAGACAGGAGAAAGCCGAGCGACCGTTTGGCCGGATTGCGGATGTAGGCCTCGACGTAAAGCACCCGCCCGACCGACCAGACCAGTCCGTAGACCCCGGCGGCGATGTCGCTCCAGAGGTAACTGGCGAGGCCGAGGAGCGGCAGGAACAGGACCATCTGCTCGACGGTGTTCTGCTGGCCACGAAGCGCTCGCTCGAACTCGGGTGCCCCCGTCACCGCCGGGGCTGCGACGCCGTACTTGCCGCGCGCCTGGCCGGCACGGAGGACGATCCAGACGTAGACAGCCAGCGACAGGACGAGCCCGCCGAGCGTGAACGAAATGTGGTGCATCGTCGATCTCCCCCGCCGCCGGTCTAGCGCGAACGCGGCGGCGGCGGAAGTCAGGCGGGCTTGCCCATCTCGACCATCGTGCGGATGTTCTCGGCGGTCTTCTTCTCCGCGTCGGCGTCCTTCATCCGCGCGCTGGCATCCTCGGGGATGGTGATGCCCGTGATCGCCGCCGGCCGTGCCGCGATGGCGTCGTGCCAGCGCGACAGGTGCGGCAGGCCGTCGGTGTCGATGCCCGACCAGCTCGCCGTCCGCGTCCAGCACCACGTCGCGATGTCGGCGATGCTATACTCGTCGCCGGCGAGGTATTCGGTTTTCGCCAACTGGCCATCGAGGACGGTGAACAGCCGCCGGCCCTCGCCCTGGTAGCGCGCGATCGCGGCGGGTATCTTCTCGGGGAAGTAGCGGAAGAAGACGTTGGCCTGCCCCATCATCGGCCCGACGCCGCCCATCTGGAACATCAGCCACTGGAGGACGCGGCTGCGCCCGGCCGCATCGGCCGGCATCAAGCGGCCCGTCTTCTCAGCGAGGTAGATCAGGATCGCGCCCGATTCGAACACCGGGAAGCCGTCGTCGACGATCGCCGGGATGCGGCCGTTGGGGCAGATGTCGAGAAACCACGGCTGCTTCTGCTCGCCGCCCATCAGGTCGAGCTTGCGCACCTCGTACGGCAGGCCGAGCTCCTCGAGCGCGACCGAGACCTTGTAGCCGTTCGGCGTCGCCGCGGTGTAGAGAGTGAGGGTCATGCGCGGCCTCCGTCGTTCAGCGCGCGTCTAGCAGCGGCGGGGCAGGGTGCCCAGCCTCCGCCGCCCAGGGGATCGTCATGCGCTTCGCGACCGTGCTGCTCGCCACCTGCCTCGCCGCCTCGCCTGTCGCCGCCGCGCCGGTCGACGGCACCTGGACCAACCCGGCCGGCAGCGTCGACGTGAGTATGGCCGGGTGCGGCGGGCGCCTGTGCGGCACCGTCGTCCGGGCGAGCGACAAGGCGAAGGCCGACGCCGCGAACGGCGGCACCGACCGGCTGATCGGCACCCAGCTGTTCCGCAGCCTCATCGCCGACGGGCCGGGCCACTGGACGGGCGAGGTCTTCGTCCCCGATCTCGGTCAGACGGTCGAGGGCACGCTGGCGCTGGTCGATGCGAACCGGCTCGAGGTCGCGGGCTGCGTCATCCCGGGCCTGCTGTGCCAGACGCAGGTGTGGACGCGGGTACGGCGGTAGCGACTATTCCTCGTCGGCCATGACGATACGACGGTTCATGATCTCGTCCCAGCTATAGGGACAAGCTGGAGGAAAGGTCCTCAGCGGCAGATCGGTTTCGCCCGAGGCATAGCTGCGCGCGGCACGATATGCGTCGATCAACGCTTCGTCCTGTCGCGGTTTGAGACTGGGATTTTTCTCGATCTGCCGTTCCGCCGCAATCCGTTGCAGCGCGATCGTCGTCGTCCAGCCACGCGAGCGTCGCTCGGGCTGATGGTCCCATTTCAGCATATGCTGGAGCACCAGCCGCAACGCGCTTTCCAGCTTATCAAATTCAACATGACCCAAATCGTCCATCTCCTCCGCGATCCAGGCCCTGTCGAGAAGGTGTAATTGTCCTGCACGGAGCAACATGGCTTGGTAGTGAGCCCAGCCGGCGTAATCGCTCTTATATGTCGGGACGACATATTCGGTGGGTTCGTTGCGCAACGCGGTGCCAGCCATGTCCCAATCCTAATCCCTTACCCCCGCGGATGAAAGTGGCCGTGCAGCGCCGCCGCCGTCCCCTTGCTGATGCCCGGAGCCTTCTCGAGGTCTTCCAGGGTCGCGCCGCGGACCGCGCGGCTGGTCCCGAAATGCATCAGCAGCGCGCGCTTCCGCGCCGGGCCGATCCCCGGCACATCGTCGAGCGGGTTGGCGACGATCGCCTTCGACCGCTTGGCGCGGTGCGCTCCGATGACGAAGCGGTGCGCCTCGTCGCGCAGGCGCTGGAGGAAGAACAGCACCGGGCTGTTCGGCGGCAGGGTCAGCTCGCGGCCATTGGGCAGGTAGAAGGTCTCGCGCCCGGCGTTGCGGTCGGGACCCTTGGCGACGCAGACGACGCAGACGTTGTGGACGCCGAGCTCGCCCATCACCTCGAGGACGGCATTGAGCTGCCCCCGCCCGCCGTCGATCAGCAGCAGGTCGGGCCAGTCGCCGCTCGTCCGGTCGGGGTCCTCGCGCTCGAGCCGGGCGAAGCGGCGGCCGAGCATCGCCTTCATCATGCCGAAGTCGTCGCCCGGCGTCAGCGTCTCGCCGCCGACCTTCGCGTCCTTCATGTTGAACTTGCGGTAGGCGTTCTTGCGGAAGCCCTCGGGCCCGGCGACGACCATCGCGCCGAGAGCGTTCGTCCCCATGATGTGGCTGTTGTCGTAGACCTCGACGCGCTTGGGCGGCTCGGCGAGGTCGAACACCTCGGCGACCTCGGCGAGCAGCTTGCCCTGCGTCGTCGATTCCGCCAGCCGCCGGTCGAGCGCCTCTTCGGCATTGCGCTTGGCCTGCTCGACCAGCTTGCGCGCTGTCCCGCGCTGGGCGTGGCGCAGCGCGACGCGCTTGCCGGCGCGCTCGGACAGGGCATCGGCGATCAGCTCCGCCTCGCTCAGCGTCCGGTCGAGAAGAATCTCGCGCGGCACCGGCACGTCGTCGTAGAACTGGGCGAGGAAGGCCGACAGCACCTCATCCTCGGCGACGTCGGCGGTGTGTGCCGGGAAGAACGCGCGGTGGCCCCAGTTCTGGCCGCCGCGGATGAAGAAGATCTGGATGCACATCGTCCCGCTCTTGCACGCGAGCGCGATGACGTCGGCGTCCTTGGCGTCGTCGCCGGCGTGGATCGCCTGGCTGCCCTGGATGTAGGTCAGCGCACGGAGCCGGTCGCGGAACACCGCGGCGAGCTCGAAGTCCATCGCCCCGGCCGCCGCCTCCATCAGCGTGCCGAGTTTCCGCTGCACGTCCTGGCTGCGCCCCGACAGGAACGCCTTGGCGTCGTCGACCAGTTCGGCATAGGCGGCTTCGTCGATCCGCCCGACGCACGGGGCCGAGCAGCGCTTGATCTGGTGGAGCAGGCACGGCCGCGACCGATTGGCGAAGAAGCTGTCGGAGCACGACCGCAGCAGGAACACCTTCTGCAGCGCGTTGAGCGTCGTGTTGACTGCGCCGGCGCTGGCGAACGGCCCGTAGAACACGCCCTTGCCGACCCGCGCGCCGCGGTGCTTGGCGATGCGCGGGAAGGCGGTATCCTCGCGCAGGAAGATGAACGGGAACGACTTGTCGTCACGCAGGAGCACGTTGTACGCCGGGCGAAAGCGCTTGATCAGCTGCGCCTCGAGCAGCAGCGCCTCGGCCTCGGAATTGGTCGTGACGACGGTCATGTCGCGGGTCTGCGCGACCATCCGCTGGAGCCGGCGCGGCAGGCGGTTCACCTGGGTATAGTTCGTCACCCGCGCCTTCAGCGCCCGCGCCTTGCCGACGTAGAGGACGTCGCCGGCGGCGTCGGTCATCCGGTAGACGCCGGGGCGCGGCGGCAGCGTCCGCAGCACGTTGCGGATCGCGGCGACGCCGGCGTCGAGGTCGGGCGTGTCGCGGCCCTTGACCGCAAACGTGGCCGCATCCTCGGCGAAGCGGTCGCCGGCGGCGGGGGTGGGCGGACGGCCGGCGGGGGTGCGCATCCCGGCCTACCTAGGGGCGGGTGTCGGACGGCTCAAGTCGGCGCGGTCTGTGGCAGGCCAGCTGCCGGCGCGGTCGGACCCAGGCCGGGACGGCCGAGCCTGCGCGCCGTGGCATCGCGAACACGCCTGGCAAGTTGTCCGCCCCGTCGCCGGCGGCCTGGCAGCGACCGACGGCCGCTCGCGCGGAGAGCATGACCAGCCTGCTCACCCTGGATCTCACCTGCGTGAAATCCGACGGCTCCGCTGTTCTCGACGGTCCATCCCTCCTTGTCGGCGGCTCGCGGTCCGGCAGCGCCGGCTGCGGCGAGGACGAGCTGTGGGCCGGTGTGAAGCAGGGCAAGGAGAAGAAGGATCGGAGTATCGAACGCGGTTCGCTGGTCTTCGCCTACAAGAATATCATCTACATGATCGACGGCGGGCTATGCCCATGCTTTCGTTGCTGTTCCGGCTTGCTCGCGCTGGCGACGAGGACCGCGTCGACGATCATCGTTCGGCCAATAACGGACTATGAGATCATAAGCGCGTCGCGAACCCGGCTTGACTTGGCCAATGTCTACGTCTTGATCTTCAGGCCCGACAGCGCGAAGTTCCTGGTGTACCATTCGTCGCCGGCCGAAGGACCCGCCGGTACTCAGCAAGTCGTCGCCGTCGTCGATCCGGCGAAGGCCAAGGCCAAGTGCAACACCTGTAATTCCATCTATATGCTGTCCTTCAGCGGACAAGCGGTCCAGGCAGATTACATCATGCCGAACGGGGTGACGACAAAGGTTCCCTGCCCAAAGCCCAAGTGCAAGACCGCCAGGGTCATGCTCGTACTTAACACCGGGTCGAAAATCGAGCCCAAGGATGTTATCAAGCTGACGGCGAAGGGCTGACCGGGTGGTGGCGGACCGGCGCTGAACGGCGCCGCGATCGCGCTGCCTGGCGGGCGGACCGAACGGCTTGTGCTTCGTCGCGCGCGTCCGCTACGGCGATACGATGGCCGACCCTGCTGCCTCCCGCTCCCCGCGCGTACGCCGCGCCGCCATCGTCACCGGCGGGGCGAAGCGGATCGGGGCGGCGCTGGTGCGGGCGCTCGCCGCCGACGGCTGGCACGTCGTCATCCACTGCCACGCGTCGACCGCCGAGGCGAAAGCGCTGCGGGACGAGCTGGCCGCGGCGGGACAGGCGGCGTCGGTCGTCGCCGCCGACCTCGCCGATCCCGCCGCCGCGACGGCGATCGTCGATGCGGCAGTCGCGGCGGGGGAGCCGCGGCTGCTGGTCAACAGCGCGTCGCGGTTCGACCCAGATTCCTTCGCCGACTTCACGCCCGAGCAGTGGGACCGGCACCTCGCGGTCAACCTCCGCGCTCCGGCGCTGCTGATCCAGGCGTTCGCCGCGGCCGTCGGCGACGATCCACCCGAGGCCGCCGTCGTCGTCAACCTGCTCGACGCCAAGCTCGCCAGCCTCAATCCCGACTTCCTGTCGTACACGGTGAGCAAGATCGGCCTCGCCGGGCTGACCGAGCTCGCCGCGCGCGCCTATGCACCGCGCCTGCGCGTCGCGGCGATCGCGCCGTCGGTGACGCTGGTCAGCGGGCCGCAATCGCGCGCCAATTTCGAGCGCGTCCATACGCTCAATCCGCTCCATCGCGGCGTCGAGGTCACCGAGATCGTCGCCGCGCTGCGCTTCATCCTGGCCACGCCGACGTTCAACGCCCAGACGCTGGTCATCGACGGCGGCCAGCGCCTGCTCGGTCTGCCGCGCGACGTCCAGCATATGGTCGATGACAACGAAGAGGACCGGGCATGAGCGACCGCGACCCCGATTTCGCCGGGCCGGCCGGGCCGACGGCCGGCCTGACCGGGCTCGTCCCGGCCGCGCTCGCGCCGGCGACGCGGCGGATCGTCCTCGAGGACTTCGACCTCCCCGTCGACATCGGCTTCCACGCGTTCGAGATCGGGACGCCGCAGCGGCTGCGGATCAACGTCGCGGTCTGGCTCGACGCGGCGAGCTTCCCGACCGACGACGGCATCGCCGGCGCCTGGGACTACGACGCGCTTCGCGCCGGCATCGTGGCGCTGGTCGCCGGCCGCCGCTTCAACCTGCAGGAGACCGTCGCGCGGGCGATCTACGACCTCGTCGCGGCGCGCGCCGGCGTCGTCGCGCTCCGCGTGTCGACGCGCAAGCCCGACATCTACCCCGACTGCGCCGCCGTTGGCGTGGAACTGGCGTCGGCGGGGGCGGCGCCCGCCTGATCGGCGGCGCGACGACCGGATTTCAGAACGTTCGCCCGCACGGCCCCAGGCTGCCCAGGACGAAGCGCCAGTCGTCGGACAACTCCGGGCCCGCGCCGAGCGCCGGCGGCAGCGTCGCCGGGAGGGCGCAGGCGAGGCGGTACCACAGCAGCGTCCGCGGCGGAACGGTCGCCGCCGCCTCGTCGATCACGTCGCCGGTCGCGATGGTCACGCGGCGCGCCTCGCCGGGGCGGGTGAGGACGACGAGCGACACCGGCTTGCCGCCCTGCGTCGACAGGAAGAACTGGCTCTCCGCCTCGCCGGGCACGCCGCCGGGGACACGGAAGGCCGAGGTCACGCCGGTCACCGCCGGCGCGTCGCCGCGCCGCGCCGCGGTCAGCACGGTGCGCACCGTCGCCTCGGTCGCGATACCGAGTTGCCCCTCACTGCCAATGACGAGGCCGAGCAGGTCGAGCCCGCCGCTATCGAGATGGTCGCCGCCGATATCGACGATGGTGCCGTCGATCAGGACAAGTTTTACGCCCAGGATATTATTGGTCGTGACACCGTATTTCAGACAATGCGCGCCGCCGGAATTCATCCCGATGTTGCCCGCGATCGTACAGGCCAGCTGAGACGAAGGATCGGGCGCATAGAAGAAACCGTCGGGCGAAACCTGCGCCGAAACACCGAGATTGGTGACGCCGGTCTGCACGCGCATCGTGCGGTTCGGATAGTCGACAGAAAGGATTCGGTTCATCTTCGAGACGCCGACGACGATCGCGTCCTCCTGCGGGATGGCGCCGCCGGCGAGTGATGTTCCCGCACCGCGAGGCACGACCTTCACACCCTCGCGGTGACAAAAGGCCAGCACAGCCGCGACGTCTTCGGTCGTGCGCGGGAGGACGACCGCGAGCGGCATGCGGCGATGCGCTGTCAGCGCGTCGGTCTCGAA
>CAHJWT010000089.1 GCA_903643075.1 Sphingomonadaceae bacterium
CGGCCCCCGCCGCCGTGTCGGCGGCGAGGGCCGCCGGCGCGATCGACCGCATGATCGTGCGCAGCAGCCGCGCGCCCTCGTGTGTCGCTTTCATCGTCTTGGCCGCGACCGAGGTCAGCGACCCGTTGGCGATCTTTGCGGCGAGCGCCGTCTCGTTGTCGCTCGCCCACTCCTTTACCGGCTCGAGCGCCTGCGCCAGCATCGCCGCGTTGAACTCGACCGTCGACGGCGCCGGCATCCGGGCGAGCGCCGCGCGCTGCAGCGGCAGGATCATCGCCGCCGGCCGCGCGAGCGCCGACAGTTCGTTGACCCGGCCGATCGCCATCTCCTCGGCGGGTCCGGGATGGAAGTCCTCCCAATAGTCCTTCGCGTAGCGCAGGATCAGCTGGAGGCCGTCGTTCGCGACGTCGAAATCGCCGGCGCGGACCGACGCCTGGACGGCAATGATCGCCGGCATCTGGTCCATCGTCCGCTCGAGGAAGTCGACGCACCTGCCGACCACCTTGCGCAGGTCGGCGGGGCTCTGGCCACTGAACTCGCCGGGCGCGTCCTCGAGATCGCGGAAGGTGGGATCGTCGCGCAGGTCGGGACCGCACGGCGCATCGGCGCTGATCGGCGCGCTGAGCTTGTCGAGATCGAGAGCCACTACTTGTTCCTTCAGGACGCGCGCGCGAGCATCGACCGCGCGCCGTCGCCGACCAGCGCGAACGCGCCCCAGTAATAGGGATGCGACGTATCGGGGTTGGTGATCATCTGCGCCTGCGCCGTCCGCAGCGAGTCGCCGATCGACGCCGTCGCCCCCGACTTGAACAGCGTCTCGACGAGCTGGGTCGACGCCGGGATCTGGCGGCCGTCGCGCGTCTTGAAGCCATCGGGGATCGCCCAGTGGGTCGTCAGCACCGCGCGGCTGCCGGCGACGAGGAAGGCGCGGACGAGGCCGTTCAGCGTCTGCGCCTGCCCCGGCCGGACGCGGATGCCCGAGCCGCTCGCGCGCGACGCCGTCGTCTCGGCGGCGGTGTTGCACGCCGACAGGACGACGAGGTTGGCGTCGAGGCCGAGGTTGGCGATCTCCTCGAAGCTGAGTAGTCCGTCCGAGTTCGGCGAGTTGGCGATCGAGGTGACGAGTGCCGGCGGGCTGTCGCAGTCGAGCTCGCCTTCCTTGAGACCGTGGGTCGCGAAGTGGATCACGGCATAGTCGCGGTACGCCTTGCCCGTCGTCCCCGCGGCGTCGAGCGCGGCATCGGAGAAGTCGGTCCCCTCGACCAGCGTGCTCCCCGGCCCCATCACCGCGGCGGCGGCGGCGAGCTCCTTCGCGCCGATCGGCTTCAGCGACGCGAAGCCCTGGCGCAGGGCGTCGGCGCGCGCCGCGCAGCGGCCGGCGAACGCGCCCCGCGACGGCACCGCGATCAGCTCGGCCTTGTCGGGAACAGCGTGGAAGCCGAAGCCGAGATACGGCCGTTTCGCCCGCGACGCCTTCTGTGTCCGCGCGACGAGGAACGACCGCGGCGACACCGTCGTGTCGAGGTCGGCGACCCCGGCGAGGAACTTGACGTGGCTGTAGTCGCGCGAATTCTTCGTTACCGACACCGCGAAGTCGTCGACGCTCGCCTGGTCGGTGACGAGGACGCCGAACGGCAGCTGGGTCATCGCGCCGGTCGGTTCGGTGATCAGCGTCGTCACGCCGTCGAGGAGGTCGCGGCCGGGCGCGAACAGCGCGGCGTAGAGCTTGAACGCCCCTTCGACATCGAACACCAGCGGCACCACGCGGCCGTCGGGGGCGATGTTGCCGTCGATCGAGCCGCGGACGTCGAGGACGAGCTTGGCCAGTTCGGGCGTCGGCAGGCTCGCCGCATAGACCGCCGAGGCGTCGTGGGTCGCGACGATGACGTAGGTCGTCGTCGGCAGCGTCAGCAGCTTGACGTAGGCTTCGTGCGGTTTGAGCGCCGCCTGGAGCTCGGCCAGCGTCGCGATCGAATCGCTCGCCTGCTGGAACTGCTGGTCGCCGGCGAGCTCGCGGCGGATCTGAACCGCGCGCGCCTCGGCGGCATCGAGCGCGGCGCGAACCTCGGCGCGGTCCTTCGTCGCGCTGTCGGGCAGACTGGCGAGCCGCGTCGCAAGGACGCGCGATTCGCGGTCGAGGTCCTGTAGCGCCTTGGCACGGACGGCGGCGTCGCTCGACCCACTTTCGAAGATCTTCTGGATCTGCGCGATCTGCGCGGCGACCGCGGGCGGGGCGATGAACTGCGACGCGAGGAAGAACTGCGCGCGCGTCGCCACGCCGGTGGCCCCGGGCGCGCCGACATCGGCGGCGAGGATGCCGAAATAGCCTTCGAGGCCGGTGACGCCGGACGAGGTCGACGGCCCGGCGCGCTTCAGGACGTCGAGCGCGCGCTCGTACTGGACGCGCGCTTCCTTGCGGTCGCCCTCCTGCGCGAGGAAGCGGGCGTAATCGAGCCGCCGCTGCGCGACGAGCGGCGTATCGGTGTAGATCGTCGAACGGTCGAGCCGCTCGGTCGATTCGGCGTAAGCTTTGCGCGCCGTCGCCGGGTCGCCCAGCCGCGTCGCGACGCGACCACGCTCGGCGGCGACCGCGCTGCGCAGCCACAGCACGTTCGACGTCTCGAGCGCGGCGTCGTCGAACCGGGCCAGCAGCCGCTCGGCCTGCGTCAACACCGTCGCCGCCTCGTCGAACGATCCCGTCGCGCGGAGCGCCGCCGCGCGGACATAGAGCGCCTCGGCGTGAATCACGACCGGGCTGATCCAGCTGAGGTCGCGCGACCCGAGCCCACGCGCCGCACCGGCGGTGTTGAGCTGGGAGAGAATCGCCGGATCGCGCAGCGGAGCATTGTCGAGCGAGGCGAGGCGGACGGGCTCGCGGTCGTCGGCGAGCGCGGTGCGCGCCAGCGTCGCGGCCGCCGCATAGTCGCGCCGGTTGAGCGCGTCGATCGCGCGGTAGACCTGCAGCTTGTCGTTGAGCCGGTCGTGCGCCGCGCCGCGGGGCGCATCGGGCGAGTCGACCAGGCCCGCCGCCTGGTCGAGATAGGCCTTGGCGACATCCTGGTACCCGAGGTTCGATTCCGACAGCGCGGCGTCGAGCGTCAGGTCGATTCGGTCGTACTTCGACGCCGTCTGCGGCAGCTTCGCCAGATAGCGCGTGACCACCTCGCGCGCCTCGCCGTGCTGGCCGCGGATCGAATAGTCGAGCACCTCGGCGCGCTGGAAGCCGAGGGCGTCGGCGTCGGGCGTCGTCACCGTCAGCGCCGTTGCCGGTGGTGCCGGCGCATCGGCGGGGACCAGCGCGGTCGCCTTGATCGCACCCTTACCGGCACCGCCGATCGTCCGCAGCCCGGTCGCGAGGTTGTCGGCGAAGCGCTTCAACCCGTCGACCGCATAGACCTTGCCACCCTGCCGGACCTCGTCGGCGATCGCCTCGTAGCCCGCCTCGCGCGCGGTGCACCGCCGCGCCGTGCCCTTGCCGAGGCCGGCGAGGACGACGGGGACCGGCGCACCGCAGACGAGCCGCGTATTGCGTTCCTTGTCGAGAAGGGCGATCGCGGCGGGCGTCGCGGCGATGACGTGGAAGCGCCCGACCGACGCGGTCTCGGTCCAGCCGCGGCAGCGGACATTGGCGCTGATGTCGAACAGGCCAGGTGCGGCCGGGTCACCCCACACGCGTTCGGCCCGGCACAGCTCGCCCTGCGGTCCGCGGCCGAGGTCGATCGCGTCGGGGGTGGGAGCCGCCGCCGCCTGCGTCCCGGCGACGAGCGCCGCCAGCAGCAACCCTCGCGCGATGCGCATCATGGCCGGCTTTCCCTCTGCGGACGGTTCTGCCCGGGCGCGTCGTCGTCCTCGCGCCACAACGCCTCGTTGGTCGATCCCGTGATCAGCTCGACCGACAGCGCGAGGTCGGGCGCGCTCGAGATGAGCAGCGCGCGGCCCGGATCGACCAAGTTGATCAGCGGAATCGAGATCGCCGACTGGATGCAGCCTGCGGTCGACAGCGCGACGCAGCCGTTGACGCGGATATTGTTCGGGCTGATGCCGTCGAGGTTGTCGGGCGTGATGCTGATCGCCGAGGCGATACCGGTTTTGCCGGCGATGCCGCCGAACACCGCGATCTCGGGATCGGCGGCGGTCGCGCCGGCGACCTTGGTCAGCTTGAGCGTCGCCACATCGATGCCGCCGCCCGGCGTCGTCGTCGGCCCCGTGTTCTGGATCACCGCCCAGTTGCCGGGGGCGAGGACGAGCGTTCCGGCCCTGACGATCGCCTGCGGGGCCGGCGTCTGCTTCGCGTAGGGCGGCGTCGCGACGTAGAGCGACGAGCTGGCGTTGTCGACGAACTGCGTTTTCGCTTCGGCGATGGTCAGCGGCGCCCCCGACGCGGGCAGGAGCGCGTCGATGAACGGCCGGCCCGCGACCGGCGATGGCGTTTCACCAAGCGCGATGTAGCTCGCGCGGAGCTGGACGGTCGTGCCGGCGGCGTTGATCTGGCCGCCGGTTCCCGTCGCCGAGTTGTCGAGCGCCGACACCGCGAATACCTCGATCTTGTTCGCCGTCGGCGTCGTCTTGTCGCGATCGTCGCCGCCCGCCGCGCCGCCGAGCGTCAGCACCCGCGGCGTCCCCGTCGCGCCGCTGGTGAAGGTCAGCCGGTCGGCGACGCGGATGTCGCCGGTCGTGCGGATGCCGAACGCGCTGGTGATTCCGGCCACGCCGCCCGCCACCGGCGCCACCCCGTCGAGGTCGACCTCGCCGATATCGACCGACCGCGACCCCGCCGCGATCTCGACGACCGGCGTCTGCAGCTTGCGCAGATCGGCCTTGGCCAGCGCGTACTTCGTCGTACCGGCAGCCGCGCCGGCACCGTCACCGAGCGACACCCCGGCGGCGTTGCCGGTGACGTCGAGCTGGATCCGCGTCGGCGCAACGAGAGTCGTGCCCGCGCCGAGGGTCAGGCGTTGTGCATCGAGCGTCACCGTCCCCGTGCTCGCCTGCGTCGCCGTCGCCGTCGTGCCAAGCCCGATCGTGCCATTGTTCGCCTTGACCGTGTAGTTCGCCGTCTGCACCGCACCGCTGACGGTCGCGTTGCCGTTCGTCGCGGTGATCAGCGTGTCGCCGCTCGTCTTGACCGATCCCGCGATCGTCGCGTTGGTCGCCGCGGCGAGCGTCAGCTTGGCGGCATTGGTCACCGATCCGATCGTCGCCGCGCCGCCCGTCGCGGTGATCGTCGCATCGCTCGCAGCATTGACGTCGCCGGTGACCGTCGCGTCGCTCGCGGCGGTCACGGCGAGCGCGCTGGCGTGCGACACCGACGCCAGCGTGACAGCCCCGATCGTCGCCGTCGCCGCGACGTTGCCGGCCGTGTTGACGTCGCCGGTCGCCACAGGTCCGCCGTCGGCGGTCAAGGTCACGTCGCCGCCGGACTTCGTCGTGTCGGTGACGGCGACGCCGGTTGCGCCGCGCAGCGTCACCGTCGTTGCCGCCTGGATCGAACCGAAAGCGAGCCCACCGTCGCTCGACAACGCGTCGAGCGCACCGCCGGTCGTGGCGAGGCCGTCGACCATCAACGCGGCCCGCGCGCGGAGCCGCGCCGTCCCGCCGGCGTCGATCGTGCCGAAGCGAAGCGCGGCGTTGGTCGCCGTCGCGGTCAGCGCGCCGCCCGCCTTGGCAAGCCCGGTAACGGTGGCCGACTGCCCGGCGGTGAGCGTCGCGTCGAGCATCGCCGCGAGCGCCCCGAAGGCGAGGCTGTCGGCGTTCGCCGTCAGCGCCCCGGTCGACGTAGCCGCGCCGCCGACCGTGACCGCGTTCGCGGCGGTCAGCGTGATGCCGTTGCCACCCAGGTTCGGCGCGGCGATGCTCCCGCTCGTGCTTGTCAGCGCCAGCGCGCCGGTCGCCGTCGTGTCGGCGGCGAGCGTCAGGTCGCCCTGCGCGGCGATCGTCGTCGCCCCGCCCGAGGTCGTCCCGTTGAACGATGCGGTGCCGCCCGCCGTCGCGACGAGCGCCCCGCCGACGCCGAGCGCCCGCGCGACGACAATGTCGCGGCCGGCAGTGAGGGTCGCGTCGCCGCCGCTGTCGAGCGCGTCGCCGGAGGTCGCGGCGGTGGCGAGGTTGATGTCGCGCGCCGCCGTCAGCGTCGCCTTGCCGCCCGCGGTCGCCGTGTTCGCGACGACGATGTCGCTCGCCCCGCCAAGGACAAGGTCGCGCCCGGCGGTGGCCGTCGCCAGCGTCAGCCCGCCGGTGGTCGCCGACACGGTCGCGTCACGCCCTGCGGTCAATGTCGTCGCGTCGACTGTGGTGCCGGCAACGACGACGTCGCCGGCGCTCGCCGTCGCGGTGGTCACCATGGCCGCACCGTTCGCCGAGGCGAGGCGGACGAGGCCGGGGAATGCCGCGCCGAGCGGAGCTGTCGCGGTCGCCGTGCCAACGACGAGATCGCCGCCGGCCAGCGCGACGATATTGCCGCCGAGGAGCCCGCCGATTGTCCCGCCGGCGACCGGATCGATGATCGCAGACCCGTCGGCCCGCGCGATCGCCGCGACGGCGTCGCCGCTGTTCACCCCGGTCGAGGTCAGGCTGCCCGCGGTCAGCGGCCCTGCCGTCGCGACGGCTACGACATCGTCGCCGGCGATCAGCGAGCCGATTGCGACCGTCGGCGCGACGACGACGCCGTCGCGGCCGGCGGTCCCCGTCGTCAGCGTCACGGTCCCGCCGGCGGCGTCGACCAGAAGGTCGCGCGACGCGGTCGCCGTCGTCGCGGTCGCATCGCCGGTACCGGTCGCGGTGAGACGGATGTCGCGACCGCTGCCGATGCCCAGCGTCGCCCCTCCCGCCCCGCCGGTGATCACCAGGTCGCCATCGGTGTCGCCGGTATTGGCCGTCGCCGTGGTGGCGACCGCGTTCGCGCCGATGACACTGATGCTGTGGATCGCGACACCGGTGGTCAGCATCGCGGTGCCGGTTGCGGTGATCGATATGTCGCGGGTGGTCCCCCCGGCGCTGCCCGTCGTCGCGAACTCGGTCGTCGGCAGCAGCGGATGCCCGGTCGAATCGGCGCGGGTGACGGTCGCGTCGCCGCCGGTCGCTGCGACGGTGACGGCGTCCCCCGCTCCGAGCATCTCGGCGACGACCGAGCCGCCGGTCGCCGACAGGTCCTGGCCCGCGCGGATCGTGCCGAGGATCAGCGCCCCCGTCGTCGTCGCGGTGAAATTGCGTTGCGCGGTGGCGACGCCGCCGACGCCGCTGCCGATTGTCGCCGACGCCGCCGTGACGGTCAGGTCGCGCCCGGCGTTGGCCAGCGGCAGCGTCGCGACGCCGCTCGCCGTGGCGATGATGTCGCGACCGGCGCTGAGCGAGGTGGCCCCGATAGTCGTTCCGGTGAGGATGATATCGCCGGCGGCGATCGTGTCACTGCCGCCCGTGACCGTGCCGCCGGCGGCGATGCGGAGCACCCCCGGCAACCCCGCCACGAGCGCGGTGCCGACCGTCGCATCCTGGCTGGCGACGACGACGATGTTGCCGCCGAGGAGGCCGCCGATCGTGCCGCCGGCGACCGGATCGACCACCGCGGAGCCGTCGGCGCGCGCGCTCGTCGCGATGCCGTCGCCGCTATTCGCTCCGGTCGCGACGAGCGAGGTCGCCGTCACGCTGCCGTGTTCCGCCGCGACGACGATATCGTCGCCGGCGCTGGCCGACCCGATCGCGACCGAGTCGCCGACGACGACGATGTCGCGACCCGCGGTCGCCGCCGTCGTCGTCGCCGCCCCGCCGGCCGCGTCGACGATGATGTCGTCGGTCGCGTTGAGCTCCGTGCCGGTCGCCGCGCCGCCCCGCGTGGCCACGACGATCTGGCCCGGAAGCGGCCCGCCGCCGACCGTCGCCAGCATCGCCGGCCCCGCCGCGGTCGTGACGCGAACCGACGACGGGTTCGCCGACCCGGTATTCGTCACCGTGCCGAGGCTCGCCGCGGTCGCGCCGGCAACGACGATGTTGCTGCCGGCCAAGTTGGTGATCGTCAGGCCGCGGAACAGGTAAGGGTCGGTCAGCGCGACGCCGGCGGCGTCGGTCGCGGCGAGCGTCGCGACGCCGCCCTCGGAATCGGCCGCCTGGCCGACGAAGGTCAGCATCTCCGCGCTCGCCCCGCCCGTCGCCGA
Source organism: Sphingomonadaceae bacterium (assembly GCA_903643075.1). Taxonomy (GTDB): domain Bacteria; phylum Pseudomonadota; class Alphaproteobacteria; order Sphingomonadales; family Sphingomonadaceae; genus Polymorphobacter_B. The sequence continues at coordinate 8,148 of CAHJWT010000089.1, forward strand.
GGTGACGACGATGTCGTCGCGCGCGGCGGAGGTGGTGACCGTGGCATCGCCCCCCGTCGTCGCGACGGTGATGTCGCGGAGGAAATTCGCGCCCGTCGTGGTTGTCCCCAGCGTCGCGCCGGTCGCGCCCGACAGCTTGACGTCGATCGCCGCGACCTCGGCCGGCGTCATCAACGGGACGCCGGTGCCGACGGTCAGCGCCGTCAGCGCCACCGCGCCGGCCTTCGAGGCGAGCGTCAGCCCGCCGTCGATCGCCGCATTGGTCACGACGACGTCACCGACCGCGCGGAGGTCGGCGCTCGCGCTGTCGAGGTTGGTGATCGTGATCGCCGTGACGCCGTCGGCGACGACCGGCTGAACCTCGACCGTCCCCTGGTCGCCGAGCGCCGCCGCCGGCGTGCGCACTACGCGGAGCGTCGCGCCGCCGGCGTTCAGGCTGCCGTTGCCGAGGCGGACGACGAGCGGATCGGGGGTGAAGCCGCCGACGTGCGCCGCCTCGACGCCGTCGCTGTTCGCCGTCAGGACCATGTTGTCCGCCAGCGTGATCGACGCCGGCGGCGGCATGGAGCCGATCGACGCCTCGAGCAGGATGTCGCCCGCCGCGGTCTGGCTCGTCCCGGGCGCGATCGCCGCCGCCGTGCCGAGCGTGATCCCGCCGCGCCCGTAGACGCTATAGCGGCCGGCGCTGACCACGTCGGCCGATACCGTCGCGGGGCCGGTCGATGCGACGACGATGCTCGACCCGTCGACCCGGCCGAGCGCCGCCTCGCCGGGCAACGCCACGCCGCTGCCGGCGAGATCGGTCAGCGACGCGCCCGTCGCCGCCGCGCCCGTCGTCGTCAGCACGCCGTCGAGCGTTGTCGCGCCGTTCCGCGCGACGGCGACGATATCGTCGCCCGCGGTCAGCGCGAACAGGCTGGCGACGGTCGCGCCGACGAGCTCGATGCCGCCGCTGACGGCGATCGCCTGCGTTGCCGTGACGTCCGCCCCCGAGAACACGCGGAGCGACGACGGCGCGGCACCGCTGGTCACGACCGGGCCGAGCTGGACCGGCCCCGCCGCGGCGACGGCGATGTTGCTCCCGGCGAAATCGGTGAAGGCGCCGCCGCCCGCCGCGACGGTGACGAGG
>CAHJWT010000090.1 GCA_903643075.1 Sphingomonadaceae bacterium
TGGCGATGAACGCACGGCGGAAAACATTCAGAACGACGGGCACGGCGCTCACTACCGGCACTTAATACAGTGACTTGACGGCGGGGCTCGGCCTCGCCGGGGTCGGCTTCCACGCCTACGGCATTTCGCGCGCGATGGGCGGGTGGCGCAACTGGCGGCAGAATTTGATTGACGGGCCGCCGCTGCCCGCGCCGCCGGCGTTCGCCGCGCTGGCGCTCGCCGGGGTTGCCGCGCTCGACCTCGCGGAGCGGCCGCGTGGCTGACCGCTACCCCGGCTACGACGTCATGGCCAAGCGCGACACGCTGTCGTGGGACGACGTCACCCGCCGCGTCATCGACGCTCGCCTCGCCGTCGTTGACGAACCGACATGGCTCGACGCGGCGGCGTGGCGGACGCTCGTCGCGCTGTGCCACGGGATCATGCCGCAGCCCGGCGGCACCCCGCGCGCGCCGCTTGCCGCCTACGTCGACCGCGCCCTCGCCGACGACCGCCGCGAAGGCTACCGCGACGCGCGCCTGCCGCCGCTGCGCGAAGCGTGGACCCGCGGCCTCGCCGCGCTCGATACCGAAGCGAACGCCGCTCGCGGCACCGCCTTCGCCGACCTCGATCGGGCCGCGCGCGACGGCCTTATCGGCGCAATGCAGCGCGGCGAACTGGCGAGCGCGGCATGGGGCGATATGCCGAGCGCGGTCTTCTTCGCCGATCGCGCCGCGCACGACATCGTCCGCGCCTATTACGCCCATCCGCGCGCGTGGAGCGAGATTGGCTACGGCGGCCCGGCCTCCCAGCGCGGCTACGTCCGCCTCGACGCCGGCAAGCGCGACCCGTGGGAGGCGGCCGAGGGTCCCGGCGACACCGCCGCCCGCGCCAACGCCCGCGTCGGGCGCGTATGACGCCGATCGAGGAACAGTCCCCCCGCGCCGCCGAAGGGCGCGCCCCCGACGTCTTCCGCTCGGGCGGGTGGACGCCGATGCGCTGCCACCCCGACGGCGACACGGTCGACTTCGCGATCGTCGGCACCGGCGCGGGCGGTGGCACCCTCGCCGCGCGGCTGGCCGAAATGGGCTTCTCGGTCGTCGCCTTCGACGCCGGGCCGTTCTTCCGCCCTCTGGACGACTTCGCCTCCGACGAGGAGGCGCAGAGCCAGCTCTACTGGAACGACGAGCGGATCACCGACGGTGCCGACCCGATCAAGCTGGGCGGCAACAACTCCGGCAAGGCTGTCGGCGGGTCGACGGTCCACTTCGCCATGGTCTCGCTGCGCTTCCGCCCCGAGCACTTCAAGTCGCGGTCGCGCCTCGGCTACGGGGCCGACTGGCCGGTCGACTGGCGCGAGATGTGGGGCTATTACGATCAAGTCGAGCGCGCGCTGTCGATCTCCGGCCCGCTGACCTATCCGTGGGGGCCGCCGCGGCCGCGCTATCCGTACCGGCCGCACCCGATGAATGCGTGTGCCCAGACGATGGCGGTCGGGTGCGACCGCGTCGGAATCGGCTGGTCGCCGATGCCGCTCGCCACCGTGTCGGCCCCGCGTGGCAAGAGCCCGCCGTGCGTCCAGCGCGGCTTCTGCCGCTTCGGGTGCTCGACCAACGCGAAGCAGAGCGCGCTGACCGTGTGGATCCCGCGCGCCCTCGCGGCGGGGGCGGAGATCCGCGATCTCGCGATGGTCGGGCGGGTCGAGACCGACGCGAGCGGTCGCGCAACCGGCGTCCACTATCACCGCGACGGCGCGTGGCGCTTCCAGAAGGCGCGCCACGTCGTCGCCGCCGGCTATGCGATCGAAACGCCGCGGCTCCTGCTCAACTCGGCGTCGCCGCAGCATCCCGGCGGTCTCGCCAACAGCTCGGGGCTGGTCGGGCGCAACCTGATGACCCAACCCAACCAAGGTGTGTGGGGGTGGATGGCCGACGAGATCCGCTTCAACAAGGCGCCGCCCAACCTGTGCGTCAGCGAGCACTGGAACTACTGCGACGACAAGGACTTCCCCGGCGGCTACACGCTGATGAGCCAGGGGCCGCTGCCGCAGGAATGGGCCGGCGTCCAGCTCGGCGCGCGCGGCCTGTGGGGCGAGGCGTTGCGCCGCGAGATGGTCGAGTACAACCATCAGGTCGGGATCAAGGTCGTCGGCGAGGGGCTGCCATCGGAAGACAACTGCGTCACCCTGACTGACGAGGTCGACCGCTACGGCCTCCGCATCCCGCGGGTGACCTACGGCTGGACGCCCGGGGACAAGGCGCTGATCGAGCACTCGCTGCAGCAGATGGAGGCCGTCCTCGACGCCGCCGGGGCGACGCGGTTGTTCCGCCAGACCGACGACACCAACCACTTAAACGGCACCGCGCGGATGGGCGACGATCCCACGACGAGCGTCGTCGACCCCGACGGGCGGACGTGGGACGTGCCTAACCTATGGGTGTGCGACGGCTCGATCTTTCCGACGACTGGCGGGGTCAACCCGTCGCTGACTATCCAGGCGATGGCGCTGCGCACCGCCGATCGCATCGCGGCGAAGGCGGCGCGGGGAGAGCTATGACGACGGGAGGCGACAGGTGACCCATGCGGATGATCCCGCACGCGGCATGATCGGCCGGCGGCAACTGTTCGCACTCGGCGCGGCCGGTGCGCTGGGCGCGGCGGCGCGGCACGACGGGATGGTCGGCGGCACGAGCGAACGCATCGCCGGAACGCTGCCGTGGGCCGACGGCCAGGCCGACGCCCCTGACGACGCGATCCGCGCGGGCACCGCGTTCCTCACCACGGCCGAGCGCGCCTTCGTCACTGCCGCCGCCGACCGCCTGATCCCGCCCGACCCGACCGGCCCGAGCGCGTCGCAGGCGGATGTCCCCGACTTCATCGACCGCCAGCTCGCCGGCGGATTCGGACACGGCGAGCATTATTATCTCGCCGGCCCGTGGGCGAAGGGACTGCCGAGCCAGGGCTATCAGAGCCGTTTGACCCCCGCCGCCTACTATCGCGCCGCCATCGCCGCCGTCGCCGACCATGTCGGCCGCGAGCACGGCGGCAAGGCCTTCGCCGACCTCGCCCCCACCGACCAGGACGCGGTGCTAAAAGCCCTCGAAGCGGGCAAGGTCGACCTCGGCCAGGTCGACGCGAAGCAGTTCTTCGCGATGTTCCTGCAGAACGTGAAGGAGGGCTATTTCAGCGATCCGCTCTACGGCGGCAACCGCGACATGGCGGCGTGGAAGATGATCGGCTTTCCCGGCGCCCACTACGACTATTCGGAATGGGTGACGCGCCACGGCGAGCCCGTCCCGCTCGCCCCCGTCGGCCTGACCGGCCGTCCTGGCTGGCGGAAGGCTTGAAGCATGGCGCAGAGGATGAAGCCGGTCGACGCGGTCATCGTCGGCTTCGGCTGGACCGGGGCGATCATGGCACAGCAGCTGTGCGACGCGGGGCTGAGCGTCGTCGCGCTCGAACGCGGCGCGGCGCAGGACACCTCGACCGGCTTCGCAACGACGTTCGACCAGGACGAGCTGCGCTACATGTGGCGGCACAAGCTGTTCCAGAACGTCGCCCACAGCACGCTGACCATCCGCAACAATCCAGGGCAGACGGCACTGCCGATGCGCCACCTCGGCGCGTTCCTGCTCGGCACCGGTGTTGGCGGCTCGGGCGTCCACTGGAACGGCCAGATCTGGCGCGCGCTACCGAGTGACTTCCGCACGCGCAGCCACAACATCGAGCGCTATGGCGCGGCGTCGGTCGAAGGGCTGACCGTGCAGGACTGGCCGGTCAGCTATGCCGATCTCGAGCCGCACTACAACACCTTCGACCTGCTGTGCGGCACGTCGGGCAAGGCGGGCAACCTCGGCGGCGCGACGCAACCGGGCGGCAACCCGTTCGAGGGGCCGCGCTCGGCCGAGTTCCCCAACCCGCCGCTCACCTACACCTACGGCCCGGCGCTGTTCGCCGACGCCGCGGCGCGGACCGGGCACCACCCGTTCCCGCATCCGGCGGGGAACTTGTCGCGGCCGTATACCAACCCGCTCGGCATCCAGATGGGGCAGTGCACCTACTGCGGCTTCTGCGAGAAGTTCGGCTGCGGCAACTATTCGAAAGCGTCGCCGCAGGCGTCGATCATCCCTTATGTGCTGACCAAGCCCAACTTCGTCCTGCGGTCGGAGAGCGAGGTGCTCCGGGTCGAGCGCACCCCCGACGGCAAGCGCGCCACCGGCGTCACCTACGTCGACAGCAGCGGCGCGGAGTTCTTCCAGCCCGCCGACATCGTCGTGCTCGCCGCGTACCAGCTCCACAACGTCCATCTGATGCTACTGTCGGGCATCGGCCCGCCGTATGATCCGGCGACCGGCAAGGGACTGGTCGGCAAGAACTACTGCTACCAGACGATGGCGAATATCGAGGTGTTCTTCGACGACAAGCTGATCAATCCGTTCATCGGCGCCGGCAGCCACGCCTCGGTGATCGACGACTACAACGGCGACAATTTCGATCATTCGCGGCTCGGCTTCATCGGCGGGGCGTACATTGCCGCGCTCGTCACCGGTGGCCGCCCGATCGAGATGACGCGGACGCCGCCCGGCGTTCCGGCGTGGGGCCTCGACTGGAAGCGCGCGGCGGCTAAATACTACCGCCGCAGCTTCAATCTGTCGGTCCACGGGTCGAGTTATGCCCAGCGCGGCAATGGCCTCGACCTCGATCCGACCTACCGCGACCAGTTCGGTCGGCCGATGCTGCGGATGACCTTCGACTTTTCGCCGAACGACGTGAAGATGTCGAACTATTGCGCCGACCGCGCGATCGAGATCGCGCACGCGATGGGCGTCAGCGCGGTCAAGCCCAAGCGGCTGAAGACGCCGTTCGACATCGTGCCATACCAGACGACCCACACCATCGGCGGTACGATGATGGGGGCGACGCCGGCCGACAGCGTGTGCAACCGCTATTCGCAGAGCTGGGACGTGTCCAACCTGTTCGTCACCGGCGCGGGGCTGTTCCCGCAGAACTTCGGCTATAACCCGACCGCGACCGTCGCCGCGCTCGCCTATCTCTCGGCCGAGGCGATCAAGACCCGGTATCTGAAGGCACCCGGCGCACTGGTGACGGCATGACGCTCTCCCGGCGATGGCTGTGGGCGGCGCTGCTTGCCGGTACGCTGCTCGTCGCGGTTGTGGTCGTCACCTGGCTCGACGCGATGGCGGCGGTCCGCGATACTCCCGGCGATCCGCCGCCGGCACTGGTCGCGCTACTGCTTCGGCCGATCGCCGACGGGCCGAACGCGGAGGTGATCCGCCGCGGTCGTGCGCTGACGGTCGCCGGCGACTGCGTCGGCTGCCACACACGCGCTGACGGACTGCCGTTCGCCGGCGGACTGGGGATCAAGACGCCGTTTGGGGTGATCTTCTCGCCCAACCTGACCGGCGACCGCGCCACCGGTATCGGCGCATGGACGGCGGACGAGTTCGCGCGGGCGATGGCGCACGGCATCGGCCGCGGCGGCGAGCATCTCTACCCCGCCTTTCCCTATACTTACTTCCGTACCGTTACGCGCGGCGATGACGATGCGATCCTCGCCTATCTGAAGACGCTGCCGCCGGTCCGCTACACGCCGCCGGCAAACCGACTCGTCTTCCCCGTCAGTCTGCGGCCGGCGATCGCGTTGTGGAACGCGGCGTTCCTGCCCTCGGCCGCGGTCCGGCCCAACCGCTCGCCCGAATGGAACCGTGGTGCCTATCTCGTTGACGGCCTTGGCCATTGCGGGGTGTGCCATACACCCAAGACGGTCGCGCTGTCGGACAAGGCAGGCGAGTACCTCCGCGGCGGTAAGCTTGATCATTGGCTCGCTCCCGACCTGACCGGTAACCCGCGCACCGGGCTTGGACGGTGGAGCGCGACCGACATCGTCGAATACCTTCGCACCGCGCGCAACGCCCGCGCGAACGCCGCCGGACCGATGGCCGAAGTCGTGACCTACTCGACCGCGCTGATGAGCGATGCCGACCTCGCCTCGATCGCAGCCTATCTCAAGACGCTTCCCGCGTCGCCCGAAGCCGTCGCTGTCGCTCCCGACGCCGGGGCGATGCGTCGCGGGGCGGCGATCTACGTCGACGCCTGTGCGTCGTGTCATCTCGCCGACGGACGCGGCCAGCCGCGGTTGTTCCCACCGCTGCCCGGCAATGCCGGGCTCCAGCAGGCCAGCTCCACGACGCTTCTCCACGTCATCCTCGCCGGTGCTCGCACCGGCCCGACGCCGGCCCGCCCAACGGCGACGACCATGCCGAGCTTCGCGTGGAAGCTGACCGACGGCGAGGTCGCGGACGTATCGACCTACGTTCGCAACGCATGGGGCAACCGCGCCGCGCCGGTCGGCGGCGACGACGCCCGTGCGATGCGCCGGGCTCTGCGGCTGACCGACGCCATCCTGCCGAGACCGCGTTGATAACGGCTTGGCAGTCTCGACCGGCGAGCAGATCACGATGTCGAGAGTGAGCGGAAATCGGGCCTGGTGCCGTCGGACCTGGATAAGCGGTGATCGGTCTGGCCCCGAGTGTCGATCAACCCCTTCCGATCGCATGCCGACGACTGCTCGATCATCGGCGGCTAGCCGGGTTTGCGCGAATTTGCTTTCTCGACGTTCGAATCCAGATCGAATCGGTGGGGCGACGGCGGGCAGCCTCGGGGTGGGGCAAAAGGCACGGTCCCGCCGTCTAGGCCGCGTCCGAGGTGGGGGCGGCAGCAGCCATGAAGCTGACTAGTCCCTTGCGGCAGCCGACGCATTGATCTGCATCAGATCAACCAGTTTATAGGCGATGCCATTCCGGCTGGCGTCGTCAGATGTGCCGGGTAAATTCATCGATCCGGTCGATGGGCAAATTCGGCAATCGCATCCGGACGACACGTTGCGCGTCGCCGACCGTCGGTCGATCGACCGAGCTGGTGTGCGATCGCTCGTTTTTCCATTACGCAACGACGAACAGCCAGTCGGCAGCGGGCAGCGTGTACGGGCCACGTCCGGCCGGCTCGCCCCGATCGAACGCTGAGCGCCGTTAAGGGTCGCTGTACCGCGGGTCGGACGCGCATAAAGGCGGCGTAAAGACGACGGTGGACCGTGCTCGTTCCAGTGCGATCGGCGCGGCGATCAGGCGCGCCGGACCGCCTTGTAGAGGGCTTCGCACCGCGACAACCACCGGTCGTGGCTGAAGTGGTCGCGGACGCGGGCGAGGGCCGCGGTCCGGGGGATCGCTGCGGCGGCGTGCATGGCGTCGGCGAGCGCGGCGACGTCGTCGGCGGGGACGACGACGCCGGCGTCGCCGACGATCTCGCGCGCGGCACCGCGGTCGAAGGCGGCAACCGGCAGCCCGCACGCCATCGCCTCGACCGCGACCAGCCCAAACGGCTCGTCCCCACACGGCGTGAAAACGAACACCGACGCGCGGCCGAGCGCGGCGGCGAGGTTGGCGGCGGCGAGATGGCCACCGTAGCGGATGTCGGGTCCGAGCCGGGGTGCGACCGCGCCAGCGAAATAGTTGGGATCCTCGACGACGCCGTAAAGCGTCAGTGGCACGCCCGCCTGCTGCGCCGCCGCGACGGCGAGGTGCGCCCCCTTGTTCGGCGTGATCCGGCCGCACCACACGGCCGTGCCGTCGCCGTGGGCGACGAATGGCCAGCGCGCGGGGTCGATGCCGTTGTACAATACCGAGGCCTCGGCCGGGGCCCCGTCCGGCCACCACGCGGCGAGCTGGCGATCCGAAGTGACGGTCAGGCGGTGGCGCGGCGCGGGACTCGCCTGCACGAACCAGCGCAGCGCGTCGTACGGCGGTACATGGAGCGAGGTCACCGTCGGCGCAACGTCGGTCCGCCGCCGTTCGAGCGGGAAGCGGTGAAGGCTGTTGTTGTGGACGACGTCGAACCCACCGGTGGCGATGCGGTCGCAGGCGGCGGCGTAGGCGCCGTCGAGATGCGCGATGAGCGGCGGCTGGCCGCGGTGCTCGGCCCACGGGAAGGTCGCCTCGTAATGCTCGGCGACGACGGGGTCGATCCGGAAGCGCGGGTCGCTGTCGCCGGCGGCGAACAGCGTGACGTCGTGGCCGCGCGCGGCGAGCCCGACGACAAGGTGCCAGCAGTGCGCCTCCATGCCGCCGGCGAACGGCTCGGCGATCGGCCAGCGGACGTGGCCGAGGACGGCGATCCTCACGCGACGGCGATACGTTCCGCGCGGTGCGCCGCCTCGGCCTGCAGCCGGCGCAGCACGCGCGCGCTGTTGGCATAAGGCATGTGGCTTTCCTGGCCGGTCAGCGCGAGGTCGGCGGCGTCGGGCCGGCGGAGGATGCGGATCGGCCGGCCGGGCGCGTCGTCGACCAGCCCCATCAGGCGGAAGGCGTGGAGCCAGTGCCCCATCGTGCGGTAGCCCCATTTCGCCTCGAACAGCTCGGCGTTGCGGACGACGCTATCGAGATGGTGAACCGGCGGCATGTGGTGCGGGTGGTACTGATGGTAGGCGAGGCCGCCCTTGATCCACGCGAGCCTGATGCCGGCGCGGTCGATCGCCTTGCCGTAGTCGGTATCCTCGCCGCCGTAACCGACATAGCGTTCGTCGAACCCGCCGGAACGTGCGAAGATCGTTCGCCGCATGGCGAAGTTGAGCGACCAGAAGCAGCGGTAATCCGCGCAGACCTCGATGCCGCGCGGTGGCGGCCCGCGCCGATCGCTGTGCTTCTCGGCGATCGCGGCGAAGGTGTCGAACGACCAGTCGCCGTCGGTCGCACCGCCGGGCAGGTACATCACCTCGCCCATCAACAGGCCGTCGAAATCGCGGGCGAACCCGGCGTAATCGGCGATCAGGTCGGGGGTCGGGATGCAGTCCATGTCGAGGAATACGAGCAGGTCGCCGAGTGCCGCGCGCGCCGCCACGTTGCGTGCCGCCGCGAGCGGCAGCGGGTCGGCGACGATGTGAAGCTGGCGGACCGGGAACGGTGCCGGCGGCAGGTCGTAGGGCTCTCCCTGCATCGCCGCGACGATCAGCTCGACCGGACGCAGCGTCTGCCCGGCGAGGCCAGCGACGAGATTGGCGAGATGGTCGGGGCGGCCCTTCGCCGGGACGACGACGGAGACGCGGTTGAGGTCGGCGATCATCGGCGGGGCGGCTCCATCGGCTGGTCGACCGCGACCCTGTTGCCGCACCACAACCGCGCGGCAAGCGCCTCGAGCCAGTCGGCCGCGCGCGCCGCCGGCGCGTCGTCGATCATGGCCTGCTGACGGTCGGGGGCGTGCGCCGCGCGC
>CAHJWT010000091.1 GCA_903643075.1 Sphingomonadaceae bacterium
GCGGGGGCCGACCGCTTCGTCCGCCCCGACGTCACCGCCGGCGACCGCCCGGTCGGGGCGAGCTTCGCGTCGCGCACCGCCGCCTACGGAATGTCGGGGGCGGCGGGGACGGCGCATCCGCTCGCGACGCAGGCCGGGATCGCGATCCTGAAGGCCGGCGGGTCGGCGGTCGACGCGGCGATCGCAATCAACGCCTGCCTCGGCTTCCTCGAGCCGACCTCGTCGGGCATCGGCGGCGACTGCTACGCGATGCTGTGGGACCCCAAGGCGGGCAAGGTCGTCAGCCTCGCCGGATCGGGCGCGAGCCCACGCGCGCTGACGCTCGACATCGCGCGGTCGCGGACCGTCCGCGGGGCGCTGCCGCCGCTCGGCGCGGTGTCGGTCTCGGTGCCGGGCGCGGTCGACGCGTGGTGGACGCTCCACCAGCGCTACGGCCGGCTCAAATGGGCCGAGCTGTTCGCCCCGGCGATCGACCTCGCCGAGCACGGCGCGCCGGTCCCCGACATCATCGCCTACTATATCCGCCGCAGCATCGTGGCCTTCCGCCGCCCGGGCAACGGCATCGAGGAGACGGCGAACGCGCTCGCGACCTACGCCCCGCACGGCGACGGGCCAGCGGCGGGCGGCGTCTTCCGCAACCCTGACCTCGCGCGGACCTACCGCCTGATCGCGCAGGGCGGCCGCGACGCCTTCTACGCCGGGCCGATCGCCAAGACGATCGACGCCTATTTCAAGCGCATCGGCGGCTGGCTGAGCACCGCCGACCTCGCCAACCATCACAGCGAATGGCTCGAGCCGTACCGGACGCGATACCGCGACGTCGACGTCTTCGCCCTCGGCGCGAACACCCAGGGCATCGCGACGCTGCAGATGCTCAATATCCTCGAGAATTTCGATCTCGCCGGCGCGGGGTTCCAGTCGCCGGCGTCGCTTCACCTCCAGGTCGAGGCCAAGCGCCTCGCGTTCGAGGACCGCGCGCGCTTCTACGCCGACCCGCACTTCGCCAAGGTCCCGGTCGAGTGGCTCATCTCCAAGGACTACGCCGCCCAGCGCGCGAAACTGATCCGCCCCGACCGCATCCGGATTCCGGTCCACCCCGGCGAGGCCCCGAGCCACGGCGACACGACGTACTTCACCGTCGCCGACCGCGATGGAATGATGGTGTCGATGATCCAGTCGAACCTCCGCGGCATGGGCTCGGGGCTCGTCGCCGACGGGCTCGGCTTCATGTTCCAGGACCGCGGCCAGCTTTTCTCGTTCGTCGCCGGCCATCCCAACGTCTATGCGCCGGGCAAGCGGCCGTTCCAGACGATCATCCCGGGCTTCGCCGTGCGCGACGGCAAACCGTGGATGAGCTTCGGCGTGATGGGCGGCGACATGCAGCCGCCGGGGCAGACGCAGATCGTCGTCAACCGCGTCGACTACGGCCTCGACGTCCAGTCGGCCGGCGACGCGCCGCGCTGGCACCACGAGGGGTCGTCGCAGTCGATGGGCGAGGACACGCCGGGGCTCGGCCCGACCGGGCTCCTCCGCCTTGAATCAGGAGTGCCGCCCGCGACCCGGGCCGCGCTCGCCGCGATCGGCTGGACGATCGGCGGTCCCGACGGCGGCTTCGGCCGCTACGAGGCGATCGAGCGCCGCGAAGACGGCCACGACCGCGTCTACGCCGCCGCGAGTGAGATGCGCGCCGACGGCTGCGCACTGGCGTACTGAGGCGCGCCGCCCCATATCGCGGCGATGGCGCTCGGTTCCTGGCTCCAGCCCCACCCCGAGGGCATCTACGTCGCCCCCGGCGACTTCTGGATTGATCCATCGAGCCCGAAGGACCGCGCCCTCGTCACCCACGGCCACGCCGACCATGCGCGCGGCGGCCACGGCCACGTGCTGGCGACGGCGGCGACGCTGGCGATCATGGGCGTCCGCTACGGCGACCAGAACGGGCAGGTGGCGGACTACGGCGACAGCGTCCGCATCGGCGACGTGACCGCGACCTTCGTGCCGGCCGGGCACGTCCTCGGCTCGGCGCAGATCGTCCTCGACCACGGCGGCGAGCGGATCGTCGTGTCGGGCGACTACAAGCGCCGCGCCGACCCGACCTGCGCGGGGTTCGAGCCGGTCCCGTGCGACGTCTTCGTCACCGAGGCGACCTTCGGGCTGCCGGTCTTCCGCCATCCCGATACGGGCGAGGAAATCGACAAGATCACGACGGCGCTCACCGCCAACCCCGACCGCTGCGTCGTCGTCGGGGCGTACGCGCTCGGCAAGGCGCAGCGGGTGATCGCCGAGCTGCGCCAGCTCGGCCACGACGCGCCGGTCTACCTCCACGGCGCGGTCCAGCGGCTGTGCGACCTCTACGTCGAGCTCGGCGTCGACCTCGGCGAGCTGCGCCCGGCGACCGGGGTCAAGGCGGCCGAATTGAAGGGCCGCGTCGTCGTCGCGCCGCCGTCGGCGCTCAACGACCGGTGGAGCCGCCGCCTGCCCGACCCGATCACGGCGATGGCGAGCGGGTGGATGCGCGTCCGTCAACGAGCGGTCCAGCGGATGGTCGAGCTGCCGCTGATCGTCTCCGACCACGCCGACTGGGACGAGCTGACCGCGACGTGCACCGAACTCGCCCCGCGCGAGGTGTGGGTGACCCACGGGCGCGAGGAGGCGCTGGTCCACTGGTGCCAGACGCGGCAGATGAAGGCGCGGGCGTTGGATCTTGTTGGTTTCGACGACGAAGATGATTGAGCCTCCCCTTCCCCTGAGGGGGAGGGGAAGCTAGATCAGCCCCTCGTGCGTCATCGCCTTGCGCACTGCGTCGCGCCCCAGCATCCGCTCCTTGAACGCCAGCAGCCGCTCGGGCGCCGTCACCCCGAACTTGTCGCTCCACAGCAGCATGACGAACAAATAGCAGTCGGCGGCGCTGAGGTCGGCCCCGAACAGGTAGTCGCCGGCCATGGTGTCGGCGAGATAGGTCAGCCGCTTGCCGATGACCGCCGCCGCCTTGGCCTTGTCCTCGTCGCTGCCGCCGGCGAAGAACGGCTTGAAGCTCTTGTGGATTTCGGTCGAGACGAAGGCGAGCGCCTCGAGATGGTCGGTATGCCCCATTGGCCCGGCGGGCTTAAGGCCGGGTGCCTGATGGGTGATCCAGTCGAGGATGGCGATGTTCTCGCTCAGCACCTCGCCCGAGTCGAGCCGCAGCGCCGGGACATAGCCCTTAGGATTGATCGCGTAATAGTCCTCGCCGCTCTCGGTGCGGTGCGCCTTGAGGTCGACCTTCTCGTGGTCGAAGGTCAGCGCCGCCTCGTGGAGGGCGATATGGTCGGCGAGGCTGCACGCGCCGGGGCTGAAATAGAGCTTCATGCGTCGGTCTCCCAGGATTGCCCGCGGGAACGCCCGGCGGCGCGAAAAGACTACTGCTTGACCAGCCCCGCCGCGATCAGGCTCCGCGCGGTGTCGACGATCGACTCCTCGGCCGGCCGCGTCGTCCAGCCGAGCACCGCCTTGGCGTGCGCCGCGTTGCACGCGCGGGTCCGGCCGAGTTCGGAGACGACGGTGCGGATGACCGGGTCGAACAGCGCGCTCAGCCGCACGACGAAGTTCGGCAGGCGCAGCGTCGGCACCCGCTTGGCGCGGTCGCCGAGGCGGCTCTTCAGGATCTCGGCGACCTCGCCCATCCACAGGAATTTGCCCGCCGCAATGAAGCGTTCGCCGGCCATCCCGGGCGCGGTCATCGCCGTGACGTGGAGCGCGGCGACGTCGCGGACGTCGACGACGGGGAAGCCGATCCGCGGGACGCCCGGCATCGCGCCGTTCATCAGCTGGGTGACGACGGCGAGCGACCCCGAGAAGTCGCTGCCGTGGACCGGGCCGAGGACGAGGCCGGGGTTGATCGTGACCAGCTCCATCGGCGCGCCGTTCGCCGCGACCCAGTCGCGCGCGGTGCGTTCGGCGATCGTCTTGGACTTGACGTAGGCATAGGCGTCGAGGCTCGCCGGGTCGGTCCAGTCGACCTCGGTGAAGCCCCCCGGCGGCATCGGCTTGCCATAGGCGATCGCCGCGACCGAGCTGGTCATGACGACACGCTTGACGCCGGCCGCCTTCGCCGCGGCGAGGACGCGGAGCGCGCCGTCGCGCGCCGGGACGATCAGCTCGTCGTCGTTCTTCGGCGTGCCGACGGGCAGCGGCGAGGCGATGTGCTGGACGTAGTCGCACCCGGCAGCCGCGTCGGCCCAGCCGGCGTCGCCCGTCAGGTCGGCGGCGACGAGCGGCAGTTGCTCCGCCGTCAGCCCGAGCGCGGTGCGGACCGCGTCGGCTTTGCCCAGGCTGCGGACGGTGCCGACGACATCCCAGCCGGCGTCGATCAGGTCCTTGACGACGAACCCGGCGATATATCCCGACGCACCGGTGACGAGAACCTTGCCCCTGGTCATGCCCGTGCTCCCATCCGCCCATCGGAGATCCGATTGAGGCGTACCGAAGCCTGAGCGGCGTGTCGAGCGAATTGAGCGCGGCTCAGCCGCCGCGGGTCACGCCGCCTTCGGGGCCGACTCGCGCACGCCCGCGTCGACGTGGTCCTCGAACTGCGCGAAGTTGTCGACGAACATGGCGACGAGCGCCTTCGCCTTGGCGTCGTACGCCGCCTTGTCGGCCCACGTCTCGCGCGGGTTGAGGATGCGCGGCTCGACGCCGGGGACCGACACCGGGACCTCGAAGCCGAAGTTGGGGTCGGTGCGGAACTCGGCGTCGTTGAGGCTGCCGTCGAGCGCGGCGTTGAGGAGCGCGCGGGTGACGCGGATCGGCATCCGGCTCCCCGTCCCGCCGGTCCCCGCGCCGCCGCCGGTCCAGCCGGTGTTGACCAACCAGCAGTCGACCCCGCCCTTGGCGATCCGCTCCTTGAGCAGATTGCCGTAGACCGACGGATGGCGCGGCATGAACGGCGCGCCGAAGCACGTCGAGAAGGTCGCGTCGGGCTCGGTCACGCCGATCTCGGTGCCGGCGACGCGCGCGGTATAGCCCGACAGGAAATGATACATCGCCTGGCTCGGCGTCAGCCGGGCGATCGGCGGCAGGATGCCGAAGGCGTCGGCGGTCAGCATGATGACGTTCGCCGGGACCGGGCCGAGGTTGTCGGCCGACGCATTGGGGATGAAGTCGATCGGGTAGGACGCGCGGCTGTTCTCGGCGAGGGCGGCGCTGTCGAGGTCGATCTCGCGGCTGACCGGATCGATGACGACGTTCTCGAGCACCGTGCCGAAGCGCTTAGTCGTCGCGTAGATTTCGGGTTCGGCCTCGGCCGACAGGCGGATCGCCTTGGCGTAGCAGCCGCCTTCGAAGTTGAACACGGCCTCGTCCGACCAGCCGTGCTCGTCGTCGCCGATCAGCGTGCGGCTTGCGTCGGCGCTGAGCGTCGTCTTGCCGGTGCCCGACAGGCCGAAGAACACCGCCGTCCGCCCGTCGGCCCCGATGTTGGCCGAGCAGTGCATCGGCATGATGCCCTGCGGCGGGAGGAGGTAGTTGAGGATCGAGAAGACGCTCTTCTTCATCTCGCCGGCATAGCGGGTGCCGCCGATCAGGATCGTCTTGCCCTCGAAGTCGACCGCGATGATCGTCTCGCCGCGACAGCCGTGGCGCGCGGGATCGGCGCGGAAGCTCGGCAGGTCGACGATGGTGAACTCGGGCAGGAAGTCGGCGAGCGCCGAAACCTCGGGCCGGACCAGCAGCGTGCGGATGAACAGCGAGTGCCACGCGAACTCGGTGATGACGCGGACGTTGACGCGGTGCTCGGGCTGCGACCCGCCGTAGAGGTCCTGGACGAACAGTGCCGGCTTGACCGCGACCGCGGCGGCGAAATCGGCGCGGACGGCGGCGAACTGCTCCGGCGTGATCGCCTTGTTGGTCTTGCCCCACCAGATCGCCGGGCCGGTGACGGCGTCGGAGACGATGAACTTGTCCTGCGCCGAACGGCCGGTGTGCGTGCCGGTCTCGACGACGAACGCGCCGTCCTTCGACAGCAGCCCCTCGCCGCGCGCGACCGCGAACTCGACCAGCGGCGCGGTCGTCAGGTTCCAGTGGAGCGTCGCATCGGTCGGAAAGCCGAGGGTGTCGAGACCATGACGCGAGGCGGGGGACGGGTTCACGGGCGGCGACTCCAAGGATGGCGGCGGCTTCTAGCCACGCGCGCTTTGATAAATCGCTTACAGGAAGCCGCGCCCCGGCGTCAAAGGTCGGCCCGCGAGCCCGGCCGTGCCCGATATCCGGCCGTGCATCGCCGCGATCCGGGTGATCGACCCTTTCATTCCGTGCGGCCGCTCGCCACCTTGCCGCGATAACCTTTCGGCAGGAGCTGCGCATGGTCACCGCGACGTGGAACGACACCGTCATCGCCGAGTCGGACGACACCGTCGTCGTCGAGAACAACCATTATTTTCCGCTCGACGCGGTCGCCGCCGGCGTCCTGACGCCGTCGGCGACGACGAGCGTCTGCCCATGGAAGGGAACCGCGAACTATTATTCGGTGACCGCCGGCGGCCGGACCAACGCCGACGCGGCGTGGTACTATGCCGAGCCCAAGGCGGCGGCGGCGGAGATCAAGGGTCGCGTCGCCTTCTGGAAGGGCGTCCGCGTCGGTTAGGACCTGCCCTGAGACCGTAGCGGGTGGAGCTGTCTCGTCATCCCGGCGCAGGCCGGGATGGCCATTCCGGTTAAAGTCGTCATCAGCGCACCTAAGGCAGCCGCTCGACGGTCAGTCCCTTCGCCTGCAGCCGCGCGACGACGCTCCCCGCGCCGCCGAGATGCCCCGCGCCGACGGCGACGAACACCTTCCCCGGCGTCGCCAGCCGCGCCGCGATCCAGTCGGCCCACGCCGCGTTGCGGTCGGCGAGCAGCGCCTTCGCCAGCCGCGGCGTCGCGCGGAAATCCTTGTCGAAGTCGGCGGCGAGCGCGTCGACCTCGCCGCCGCGCCAGTAGGCGACGAGGGCGTTGGTGTCGTCGCGCACCGTCGCCAGATCGTCGACGGTCGCGTCGAGCAGCGCGCGGGCGTCGGTCTCGGGCAGCGAATCGAAGATGCGGAGCTGCGCCTCGGGGGTCTCGAGGCCGATCACCGGATGCCCCGCGGCGCGGACACGGGCGGTCAGCACCGCCTCGACGCCGTCTCCTTGCGCGAAGCCGAGGCGCTCGACCGCGCCGTCGCCGATCGCGATCGCCGCCAGCCACGTCTTCATCCCGTCGAGCTGCGCCGTCGCGAGACCCAGCGATGAAACCCCGGCGAGCAGCGCCGCGCGCTTCGACGGCGCGATCCGCGCGGCGACCGGCGGCAGGCCCGCCTTCAGCCCAAGCCGCGTCACCAGTGGCTGGAGCCCGGCGGGATCGTCGGGCAGCACCGTCTCGAGGACGAGCGTGTCGGCGGCGTCGACCCGCGCCGCGATCCGCGGGCTCAGCCAGTCGGTGCCGGGCGGCAGCGCGTGGACCGTGCCGAACAAAGTGATCTCGGCCGTCGGTGAGCGAACCCGCCACATCGCCGGCTCGGCGGCGGCGAAGCCCGAGACGAAGAGCGTGGCCAGCGCGGCACAGGCGGCGGCAAATCGGCGAAGTACGGGCATCACGCGGGCTATACCGACGCCTGTGCCCCGTTGCGAGTCGCGCCGCCTCGCCTTATCTCCGCCGTGCCACCAACCCCAAGCGAGATCCATGGCCTTCAAGCTCCCCGACTTCAACGACCGCAAGACCGCCAACCAGGCCGCGCGCGAGGCCGTCCTCGCCAAGTTCAAGGCCAAGGCCGAGCCGACCCCCGACGAGCTCGCCGAGCGCGCCGCCACCGCCGCGCGCGCCGAGGCGAAGCAGAAGGAGAAGGCGCAGGCGCTGAAGGACCGCATCGCTGCCGAGAAGGCCGCCGTGATCGCCGCGCGCGAGGCGAAGGAGGAGGCGGCGCGCAAGGCCGCCGAGGAGGCGCTGATCACCGAGGAAATGAAGGCGGCGGCGAAGAAGGCCGAGCGCGACGCCAAATACGCCGCGCGGAAAGTAGCGAAGAAGGCGCGGAAGGGCTGATCTTTCCCTTCCGCAAGCGGTAGGCGGGACGCTTGCCCCTCTCCCCACCCCCCGCTACACCCCGCGGCCGATGCTGCAGCCGCGAACGCCGACCTTCCAGGACATGATCCTGACCCTCCAGCGCTACTGGGGCGACCGCGGCTGCGTCATCCTCCAGCCGTACGACGTCGAGATGGGGGCCGGCACCTTCCACCCGGCGACCGTGCTCCGCGCGCTCGGTCCCGACTACTGGCGCGCCGCCTATGTCCAGCCGAGCCGGCGGCCATCGGACGGGCGCTACGGCGATAACCCCAACCGGCTTGGCGCCTACTACCAGTTCCAGGTCATCCTCAAGCCGTCGCCGCCCGACATCGTCGACCAGTACCTCGGCAGCCTCGCCGCGATCGGCATCGACGGCGCCGCGCATGACATCCGCTTCGTCGAGGACGACTGGGAAAGCCCGACGCTCGGCGCGTGGGGACTCGGCTGGGAAGTGTGGTGCGACGGGATGGAGGTCAGCCAGTTCACCTATTTCCAGCAGGTCGGCGGCATCGACTGCGCGCCCGTCAGCGGCGAGATCACCTATGGCCTCGAACGGCTGGCGACGTACATCCAGGGCAAGGACAGCGTCTACGACCTCGCCTACAACGACCGCCTGACCTACGGCGACGTCTTCCGCGAAAACGAGCGCGAGTTCAGCGCCTACAGCTTCGAAGCGGCCGACACCGGATTGTTGTTCGACCAGTTCGGCAAGGTCGCCGCCGAGTGCCGCAGCCTCGTCGACGCCGGCCTGCCGCTCCCCGCCTACGACCAGGCGATCAAGGCGAGCCACGTCTTCAACCTGCTCAACGCCCGCGGCGTGATCAGCGTCGCCGAGCGCGCGGCGTACATCGGCCGCGTCCGCGACCTGACCAAGTCGGTGTGCGAGGCGTGGGTGGCAAAGAACGGGTGGGCGGCGTGACTTCCTCTCCCGCTTGCGGGAGAGGCGACTCGCGCGGCAGCGCGGCGGGTGAGGGTGTACCCCACGCCCGTAAGCGGCGACGGACGTGGTTCGCCAACGGACACCCTCACCCCGGGCCGCGCCTGAAGGCGCGTCTCTCGCCCTCTCCCGCAAGCGGGAGAGGGTAGGTGGACTTCGTCCTCGAACTCCTCACCGAGGAGATCCCCGCGCGAATGCAGCCCGCCGCCGCCGCGCAGCTGCGCGAGCGGTTCGCCGCCGGGGTCGCCGCCGCCGGGC
>CAHJWT010000092.1 GCA_903643075.1 Sphingomonadaceae bacterium
CGCCGCTGGCGGCGAGCGGCGCGGCGGCACCCGGCGCGGTCGCGATCGTCCCGGCTTTGTCCTTCAACTCGTTGGCGATCCGCGCGGCCAGCTTCGGCCCGACCCCGTTCGCCCGCGCGATGCTGGCCGTGTCGCGCGCGGCGACGGCGTGGTGGAGATCGGCCGGCGCGAGGACCGACAGGATGGCGAGCGCGACGCGGCCGCCGACCCCCTGAACCGACAACAGAAGGCGGAACCAATCGCGCTCGTCGGCGGTCGCGAAGCCGAACAGCTGGATCGCGTCCTCGCGGACCTGCGTCTCGACATGCAGGCTGATCGCCGTCCCCGCCGCGCCGAGGCCGGCGAGGGTCCTGGCGCTGGCGAAGACAAGGTAGCCGACGCCGCCGACATCGATCACGCACGTGTCCGCCGCGACGCCGTCGAGCCGGCCGGTGAGCCTGGCGATCATCGGCCGGTCACGCCCGCACCCGCGCCGCCGCCAGCGTCCGCGCCGCAGTCGCCATATGGGCATGGGTGATCGCCACCGCGAGCGCATCGGCGGCATCGGGCGCGAGCGGGCCGCAGCCGGGCAGCAGCCGCGCCACCATCGCCGCGATCTGCCCCTTGTCGGCCGCGCCGGTGCCGACGACCGCCTTCTTGACGAAGCGCGCGGCATATTCGGCGACCGGCAGCCCCGCCCTCGCCGCGACCAGCAGGACGACGCCGCGCGCCTGTCCGAGCTTCAAGGTCGACTGCGGGTTGGTATTGACGAAGGTCTCCTCGACCGCGGCGCTCGCCGGGGCGTGCGCGGCGATGACGGCGGCGAGGGCATCGTGGAGCTGGACCAGCCGCACGGCGAGCGGGTCGGCGGCGCGGCTGCGGACGGTGCCGTTGGCGATGTGCGTCAGCCGGTTGCCGTCGGCCGCGATGACGCCCCACCCGGTCGCCTGCAGGCCGGGATCGAGGCCGAGGACGATCAACGGCAACGCACGACGACGATCATATCGGGCGCAGCGAACGGACGACGCGCACCGCATTGCGGCCGGCGATGAGCAGGCCGGGGAGCAGAAGTGCCACGGCGAGCACGCGGTCCCATCCCGTCGTCCACAACACGCCAAGGGCAAGAAGGGCGACGACCTGTACCAGCCCGAGGTCGAGGGCGAGACGAGCGACCAGCCTCATCGTCATCCCAGCTTCGCCAGCACGTCCTCGGGCACGTCGTAGTTGCCCCATACCGTCTGGACGTCGTCATCGTCCTCGAGCGCGTCGATCAGCTTGAGCAGCGTCCCGGCGTCGGTCGCGTCGGCCACCGCGGTCATCACCTGCGGCCGCCACGCGAGCTTGGCGCTCTCCGCCTCGCCGAGCTTGGCTTCGAGCGCGCGCGTCACCTCGTGCAGGCTCTCAACGGCAGTCCACACCTCGTGGCCGTCGTCGGTCGAGACGACGTCGTCGGCCCCGGCGTCGAGCGCGGCCTCGAACACCGCGTCGGCACTCCCCGCCTTGGCCGGATAGGTGATCAGCCCCAGGCGGTCGAAGCCGTGGCTGACCGACCCGCTCGCGCCGAGGTTGCCGCCGTTTTTGCTGACGATCGTCCGCACGTTGGTCGCGGTTCGGTTGCGGTTGTCGGTCAGCGTCTCGATGATCAGCGCGACGCCGGCGGGCCCGAAGCCCTCGTAGCGGATTTCCTCGTAGGTATCGCCGTCGCCGCCCGCCGCCTTGCTGATCGACCGCTCGATATTGTCCTTGGGCATCCCGCCCTGCCGCGCGGCGATGACCGCGGCGCGCAGCCGCGCATTCATCGCCGGGTCGGGCAGCCCGGCCTTGGCGGCGACGGTGATCTCGCGGCTGAGCTTCGAGAAGGCCGCGGCGCGCTTCCGGTCCTGCGCGCCCTTGCGGTACATGATGTTCTTGAACTTGCTGTGGCCGGCCAAGGTCGTCGTCCCATGTGGGTGAAGGCCCGCGTCTACGCCTCGCCGGGGCCCGCGCGCAACCTAGTGGGCGACGCCGACCAGCACCTTGATCTTGTCGGCTAGAACGATGACTGCCGTCATCAAGCCAATGGTGGTCATCAGCGCCGAGACGATGAAACCCTTGCCAGGCAGGTGCGCGACACGTTCTTCGAGCCGGGCAAGCGCGACGTCGATGCGGGCAACGGCATCGCGAAGCCCGCGCACATCAAGCTTCAGTTCGCCACATCGCGCTTGATGTAGTCGATATCGGGCTCGAAGCGGACGATGCGCGCTTCCATGCCGCTGGGTTTGCCACTCCCGCTCGGCGGGGACAAGGATCACGCTCCGCTATCAGTCGCTCAATCCTAGCGCCGCCTTATAGGTTTCGAGCAGCGCCTCCTGCTCCTGCCGCGCCGCCTTCTCCATCGCGCGCAGGCGGATGATCGAGCGCATCGTCTTGGTGTCGAAGCCGGTGCCCTTGGCTTCGGCGTAGACGTCCTTGATGTCGTCGGCGATGCCGCGCTTGTCCTCTTCCAGCCGCTCGATCCGTTCGATGAACAGCCGCAGCTGCTCGGCGGACACGTTTTCCGTCGACATCATGACTCCTTGGATGTGCGCCGGCGTGGTATCGCCGGGCCGGCCCTCGCGCAAAGGAATCCGCGATGCACGTCCCCGCCGGCTTTGCCGCGGTCGCGCCGTACCTGATGGTTCGCGACGCGCCGGCTTACCTCGACTTCCTCGTCGCCGGACTAGGCGGCACCCACCTCGGCACGACGTGGCGCGAGCCTGGCGTCGTCGCCAACGCGCAAGTCCGCTGGGGCGACGGCCCCGACACCGCGACGATCATGGTCGGCGAGGCGCGCCGCGACGCCGACGTCAGCCGCATCGACTTGATGCTCTACGTCCCCAACGCCGACGCCGCGCTCGACCGCGCCGTCGCGGCGGGCGCCCGCCTGCTGATGGCCGCGTCGGACCAGTCGTACGGCGATCGCCAGGGTGGCATCACCGACGCCTGGGGCGTGACATGGTGGATCTCGCAGCGGGTCGTGGCTGGGCCATACGCCTTCGATTGAGCGCGGGTTGACCGTGAGCAACGCTGACGGTAGCGGCTGCGAAAGTGTCGGAAAACTTTACACAATCGTCACCATCCTTGCCGACGATCGTACAATCATCTTGATTTATCAACGTTTTTTAAGTTGGCACGGATCATGCGTAACGTCTCCTGACATCCTCGCTCGGGAGACGGATCATGATGAAGACCATTGCTGCGACCCTGATTGCGATCGCTGCCGTCCCGGCCGCCGCCGCGTCGTACACGACCGACACGTCGACCTACACGGGCCTCGGCGACCAGATCGGCTCGCCGTTCGACATCATCACCCTGAACGGCGTGACCGGGACCGCCACCGGCTCGGGGACGTACCTCGTCAACACGGTCGATTTCACCGTCGGCATCAACGCCACGGTCGGTGCGACCTCGAGCGGGACGCTGACCAACACCGCCACGGTCGACGGGTCGCCCTTCAGCTACAGCGTCCCGTACACGATCGTGATCGGCGGCACCGACACGATCACCCTGGGCGGCAACACCTTCTATACGAACGGCGTCAAGGTTCATTTCAACGCGCTGACCTTCACCAACGTCGGCGTCGGCGCCACCGAGAGCGGCGACCTGACCGCGACGGTCTCGGTGCCCGAGCCGGCGGCGTGGGTGATGATGGTCGCCGGCTTCGGCCTCGTCGGCGTCGGCGTCCGCCGCCGCAACGTGGCGACCATCGCCGCCTGAACCAGTCCTTATGACGACGCGACGGGGCGGCTCCATGTGAAGCCGCCCCGTTTCGTATCGAGCGCAGCGCTCGGCCGACACCCGTCAGCCTCGTTTGAGCGCCCTCGGCGGGACGCTTTCCGGAAAGCTGTGGTCGAGCCTCTAGCCGTCGGCGCGATTCTTTGCGACGCTTGCCGCCATCGTCGCGAGCTGATCGGACGTCGCCGCCGTTTGATGCCGCGCCTTATAGTCGGCGTAGGGCATCCCGTAGACCACCTTGCGCGCCGCGTCCTTGGACAGGTCGACGCCGCGCGCCGCCGCGGCGTCGGCGAGCCAGTCCGACAGACAGTTTCGGCAGAAGCCGCCGACCCCCATCAGGTCGACGTTCTGGACGTCGGTGCGGTGGCGGAGGAGCGCGGTCAGGCGGCGGAAGGCGGCGGCTTCGACCGCGTCGCGGGTGGCGTCGTCCATGGCCGGTCTCCGGTTGAGCGGTCGCCCCTATAAGGCTAGGCGGCGGGCGCGTTGCAAGGAGACAGTCTGTGTTCACCCCCCGCGCCCGCCGGGTCAAGATCCTCGCGACGCTGGGGCCCGCGTCCGCGACGCTCGACCAGGTCCGCGCGCTTCACGCTGCCGGGGCTGACGCCTTCCGCGTCAACATGAGCCACGGGACGCCAGCGGATCGCGGCGAGCTCATCGCCGCGATCCGCGCGGTCGAGGGCGAGGTCGGCCGGCCGCTGACCATCCTCGCCGACCTTCAGGGGCCGAAGTTGCGCGTCGGCACCTTCGCCGGCGGCCACGCCGAGGTCGCCGCGGGCACGCCCTTCGTCTTCGATCTGAGCGACGTGCCGGGCGACGCGACGCGAGTGTTCCTGCCGCACAGGGAGCTGTTCTCCGCACTGGGCGCCGATGCGCGCATCCTGATCGACGACGGCAAGGTCGTCCTCCGCTGCACCCACGTCGCCCCCGACCGGATCACCGCGACCGTCATCACCGGCGGGACGCTCAGCGACCGCAAGGGGGTCAACGTCCCCGACGTCGTCGTGCCGCTGCCGGCACTGACCGCGAAGGACCGCGCCGATCTCGGTTTCGCGCTCGACCACGGCGTTGACTGGATCGGCCTGTCGTTCGTCCAGCGGCCGGAAGACGTCGCCGAAGCCAGGTCCTTGATCGGCGGCCGGGCCAGCCTGCTCGCCAAGATCGAGAAGCCCGCCGCCTTGGACCGCCTGCCCGAAATCCTCGAACGCGCCGATGCGGTGATGGTCGCGCGCGGCGACCTGGGCGTCGAGCTGCCGCCCGAGCAGGTGCCGGCGGCGCAGAAGCGCATCGTCGCCATGGCGCGCGCGCTCGGCAAGCCGGTCGTCGTCGCGACGCAGATGCTCGAATCGATGATCGTGTCGCCGACGCCGACGCGGGCCGAGGTCAGCGACGTCGCCACCGCGATCTACGACGGGGCCGACGCGGTGATGCTGTCGGCCGAGAGCGCGGCGGGGAAATACCCGGTCGCGGCGGTGGCGATGATGGACGCGATCGCCCGCCAGGTCGAGGCTGACCCGCAATACTACGGCCGCGTCCACTTCACCGAGACCGCGCCCGAGCACACCACCGCCGACGCGATCAGCGCCGCCGCCGCCGCGATCACGCGGACGATCGGGGCAAAGGCGATGATCTGCTTCACCATCTCGGGCTCGACCGCGCGGCGGGCGGCTCGCGAGCGCGGCGCGGTCCCCGTCCTGTGCCTGACGCCGGTCCGCGCGACGGCGCGGCGGCTCGGGCTGGTGTGGGGTGTCCACGCTGTCGTCACCCGCGAGGTCGCCGCGTTCGAGGCGATGGTCGACAAGGCGAAGCGAATGGCGCTGCGGACACGGATCGCGGGCGGCGGCGATGTCGTGGTCCTCATCGCCGGCGTCCCGTTCGCGACACCGGGGACGACCAACGTCGTCCACGTGGTGCGACTGACGGGGAAGGAGCTCGAGGATCGGAGTTAGCGCGAGCTCCTCCTCGCTCGCGGGGAAGTGGCACCGCGCTGCGGTGACGGAGGGGGCGGGCAAGGGGCTGAGCACTCGCCCGACCGCCCCTCCGGCGCTTCGCGCTACCTCCCCGCGAGCGGGAGTACCTTGCGATCGTCGATCCGGCTGCTCCATTCCGCCGACACGCCGCCCGGCATCGCCGCCACCCGTCGCCGCCGCGACGCCGCGCCGAGGAGCCGCGCCGACCGCTTCCGCATCCCGACGAGAACGCCGGTGACGCTCAGCCCGACGATCGTGATGCCGAGGACCGAGACGAGGATGCGGCACGACTGGCCGAAGACCTGCGCGAAGTAGAGCAGGTCGAACTTTTGCCGCACGCCGTCGGTTGCCGTCGTACCAAGCGGCCCCTCGAAGCGGGCGAGCGCCCCCGCCACGGTATCCTCCACGACCGAACGCCCCCTGTGCCGACGGCGTCCGCGCGACGCCGTCGCGTCGGGAGCGTCGGGTAGAATCCGACGAAACAGTCGAGCGACCACATCAGCGCTGCAAGGCCGAACGCCCGTCAGCCCTACGCCCCAAGCGCGAGGCAAGGGCGACCGTTGCCCGCCGGGCGGTGGTCGCCCGACGGCAAGGTCAGTTGCTGCTGGCGGTTCCGGCAAAGGCGGTCGGGTAGAGCTTCATCATCTTCTGGCAGGTCGCGCTCTTCGTCATCGCGCCGGGCTTCATCGCCTTGCACTTGGTGATGCGGGTCTGGTCGGCGGCGGGAACGCCGGCCATCGGGTCGACGGTTTGCGCTACGGTGACAGTACCGGTGAGGGCGATGACAGC
Organism: Sphingomonadaceae bacterium; assembly: GCA_903643075.1. Taxonomy (GTDB): domain Bacteria; phylum Pseudomonadota; class Alphaproteobacteria; order Sphingomonadales; family Sphingomonadaceae; genus Polymorphobacter_B. Next base: position 6,489 of record CAHJWT010000092.1, read on the forward strand.
GGTGGCGGCGACGGCGAGAACGGACTTCATGGACGGCTCCTGACTGCGTGGACGGTGAACGCCATTCGTGACGCTAGCCGGTCAAAGTTACAGATCGTGGTTCGTGATGCGCCGTCCCGCGGCCGCGTCACGGCACGCGTCATGTCCGCCGGCGGTGGCCGGCTTGGCCGGAAAGTCAGTGCGTCGGTGTCAACTTCGCTTACTTGTTCATCTTCAGTCGCCGGTCATGATCCGGTCGACGAGCTGGCGGACGGTTGGCACGAAGCCGTTCGAATAGAACGGGTCCTGCGCGAAGCGGTACGCCGAATGGCCGCCGAACATCAGGTTCCACTCGGTGTCGCCGCCGTGAGCGATGTCCTGGAGCGTCTTCTGGATGCAGAACGACCGCGGGTCGGCGAGCCGCCCGGTCGAGTTGGTCTCGGTGTCGGCCCAGCTGCTGAACCCACACTGGCTGAGGCAGCCCATGCAGTCCGACTGGTCTTGGCGGATGACGCCCTTGTCCTCCGGGGTGACGAAGACCAGCGTGTTGTCGGGTGTCTTCAGCGCCTCCGAGCTGCCGAGCGCCGCCCATTCGCGGGCGCGGAGCAGGTCGTCGCGGGTGACGTAGTACTTCTTCCTGCCGACGCCGACGTCGAGGAGGAATTGGTGATCGCCGGTCGCCGTCGTCGAGAACGCCACCTGCCGCTCCGACCGAGCTTCGAGCGCGCGCAGATACGGGTTACGGACCGCGCTCGAGTAGAAGCCGGTCGGCGAGAACTTGTGAAGCAGGATGTCGCCCTGCTTGAGGGTCAGCAGCCGGTCCTTCCACCCCTGCGGGATCGGGCTCTCGACCGTCAGCAGCGGTCGCGTGCCGAACTGAAAGACGATCCGGCCGAGCTCGGGATTATCCAGCCAGTCGGACCATTCACGCAGGCACCAGACGCCGCCGGCCATCACGATCGGCACGTCGTCGGGGATGCCGCTCTCGCGCATTACCGCACGCAGGTCACGGACACGCGGCAACGGGTCCTGCGGCTGGCGAGGATCCTCGGCGTTCGACAGGCCGTTATGGCCGCCGGCGAGCCACGGGTCCTCGTAGACGACCGCGCCCAGCCATTCGGCCGCCTTGCTGTACGCGCGCTTCCACAGCGCGCGGAAGGCGCGGGCACTGCTGATGATCGGGTAGTAGTGGACGCCGTACGATGCGGCGATCTCGGACAGCTTGTACGGCATCCCGGCACCGCAGGTAACGCCGTTGACGAGGCCGCGGGTGCGTTCGAGGACGCCGTGGAGGACGCGCTGCGCCCCGCCCATCTCCCACAACACGTTGATGTTGATCGCGCCGAGCCCGCGCTTCAACTCCGACGACGCCATCTCGTAGGCGCGTTCGATCTGCTGAACCGCGCCTTCCACCGCATACGTGATCAGCTCCTCGTGGCGCTCGCGCCGGCTGAGCGCGGCGTAGACCTGGGGGATGATGCGCCCGGTCGGGTCGTAGCTGTCGGCATTGACGGCGCTGATCGTCCCGACTCCGCCGGCCAACGCCCACGCGCCCGACGACAGGTGGTTGGTCGCCGCCACCCCCTTGCCGCCTTCGATAAGCGGCAAGACGTGGCGGCCGCCCATCATCACCGCGTTAAGTCCGTGTAGAATCGACAAGACGTTTCCTTGGCTGCGTACGGGCATATACGGATGCGCGCCGATAAAAGCGCGTTCAAAAGCGACGGGATGATGACGGCGCGGGTATGGTGGTCCGACGGGCGGCTAAATTATAACGAGAGTGACGCGGGGAGAGCGCATTCTGCCGTCGCTTGCGGACCGGCGCTCCGCTGGCCGTTGAAGGACGCGACCTGGACCGGCGAAGAAGTTGCCGATATCGCCGCCGATCTGGGCTTCGATGAGCCGGGCGGGGCCGATCTCGCCGACCTCGGCCTACTCCGCCCACGGCGCGCGTTCTACGACAGCAAGCTGCACGTCGCGACCGAGGGCGCATGCGCGGCGGCGGCGGCGCGGCGTTGCGCTGAATCACCGCCGACACGGTCCAGCGCGACGAATGCGATATCAGCATCTTCTGCCGATGGCGGCTCCGGCCAGCAGCGCTTCCTCTGCGGGACGCAATCGCTTCAACGTCGCCGTGACCCGTGCGTGCGCGGCGCTGATCGTGATTGGCGACCGCGCGACCGCGCTGCGCCGACTTTCCCTATCTTGCCGCCTTTGCCCGCACCAACCGCACCGAGGCACCGGCGAACGGCGCGCGTCGATCGCGGTGGACACCACCTATCCCGCCGGCGCCCATCCCGAGCGGGCATCGAACGGGAAGCTCATCTTCGACGCCGCGCTGGTTCGGCCGGCATCTCCAGAATCCCGCAGTACGACGTCGACCGCTACACCCGATTTTGCGGTGTTCGCCGATGACGGCCGGCGGCTTGACATCGAGATCGACGGCAAACGCTATCACCGCAACTGGCACAGCGACCATTCCCGAAGCCACCGGCTCCAAAACCAGCGGGTAATCGAGATGGGCTGGGAACCCGGCGCTTCTGGGCCTACGAGGTCCGCGACGACCTGCCCCGCTGGATCGTCGCCATCGCCACGCGGCTTGCGAGAAACCGACGGCTACCGATGAGACCACCGGCAGCCGTCGATTTGCCTAGTCGCGGTCGCCGACGATGAAGCTCGGCGCGAACACCGGCTCGCCTTCGGGCTCGCGTGCCGGGCGGTCGTCGCGGCGCGGGCCGCGATCGCCCCCACGGTCGCCGTCGGCCCGTGGGCCGCGGTC
>CAHJWT010000093.1 GCA_903643075.1 Sphingomonadaceae bacterium
GGGCGGGCCTCCCGCCGCGCTGACGCGATCAAGCGGCGAACAGCCGCCGGCCGCCTACATCGCGCCGAGCGCCATCGCACCCTGCGCCGCGCCGGTGTCGGGGACGACCTCGCCGCTGCGGTCGCTGATCTCGGCGAAGCGCGCGGCGACGGTCTCGGCGGTCATGTCCTCGGGTGCGACGTGGATGCCGCGAGTCAGCGTCACGTAGCTGCGCTCGAAGCCCCCCGCCCCGGCGTTGACGATCGCGTTCGCGGGCGCGTCATCGCTGACGAGGTAGACCGCCGCCGGCGTCACCGTCTCGGGCCCCATCCGGGCGAGCAGCTCGGGCGGCATCAGATCCTCGGTCATCCGCGTCGCCGCTACCGGGGCAATGGTGTTGACCTTGATGCCGTACTTCGCGCCTTCGAGGCTGAGGGTTTTCATCAGCCCGACGAGCGCGAGTTTCGCCGCGCCGTAATTCGCCTGGCCGAAGTTGCCGTACAGCCCTGTCGACGACGTCGTCATCAGGATGCGGCCATAGCCCGCCTCGCGCATCGTCTCCCACACCGCCTTGGTCGCCACCACCGAGCCGATCACGTGGACGTCGATCACCTGGCGGAAGTCGTCGAGGCTCATCTTGACGAAGGTCCGATCGCGCAGGATGCCGGCGTTGTTGATCAGGATGTCGATCCGGCCCCAGCGCTCCTTGACCAGCGCGACCATCTTGTCGACCGCGGCGGCGTCGGTGACGCTCGCACCGTTGGCCATCGCCTCGCCGCCAGCGGCGACGATCTCGTCGACCACCGTCTGCGCCGCCGACAGCGAGCTGCCCGAACCGTCGCGCGCGCCGCCGAGATCGTTGACGACGACCTTCGCGCCGCGCCTGGCCAGTTCGAGCGCATAGGCGCGCCCCAGCCCGCCGCCGGCCCCGGTGACGATGGCGACGCGGTCGGTGAAGGCGATGGTCATGGGCGCATGGGTCTCCGGAACGAATGTGCGGCGGTGTAGCGGGCGGTTGACGCGAGGGGAAGGCGACAGATGCCCGCCGGCTTGTCATCGGCTTTTCCTGCGGCTACAATAAATTCTGTGGACATCGCGTTCGATCTGGCCAAAGACGCGGCCAATCTCGCCAAGCATGGCCTATCGCTAGCTGATTACACCGGCTTCGATACTGCGCCGGTCGTCGTCCAGGACGATCGCTATGACTACGGCGAGGTTCGGTGGCAGGCGTTCGGTCGAATTGACGGTTTGGGTCATTGCATCGTCTTCACGGTGATGGGTGAGACGACGCGATTGATCAGCTTCCGCCGCGCCCATGATAAGGAGATGCGCCGCTATGAGTAAGCTGCCGCCCCCCGACGACTACGATGATAACCCCGAATGGACGGGAGAGACATTTGCCCGCGCCCGACTGTCGTCCGAGGTCGCCGAACTGGCGACCGCGACACTCGTCCGCACGCGCGGTCGGCCGCTCGGCACCACGACCTCCGATCGCCAGCAGGTGACGCTGCGTCTGCCGCGAGCGGTGATCGAGCACTTCAAAGCCGATGGACCGGGGTGGCAGACGCGCGCCGTCGAGGCGCTGGTGCGGGCGACTGGCAAATCCTGATCGTGACGGGCGGCCAGCCGTCGATCAGGCCACGCGCTCGACCGGCGCCTCCAGGTCGAGCGCATAGCCCGCCGAGCGGACGGTGCGGATCACGTCGGGCAGGTCGTCGCCGTTGATCGCCTTGCGCAGGCGGCGGATGTGGACGTCGACGGTACGCTGCTCGACGTAGACGTCGCGGCCCCAGACCGCGTCGAGGAGCTGCTCGCGGCTGAACACCCGAGCCGGGTGTTCGAGGAAGTGGCGGAGCAGCCGGAACTCGGTCGGGCCGAGGGCGACCTGGTGGCCGTCGCGCGTCACCCGGTGCGCCGAGGTGTCCATCGTGATCCCGGCATAGTCGAGGTTCCCGCCGGAGAGCGCCGGGCGCAGGCGGCGGAGAACGGCGCGGATGCGTGCAACGAGCTCGCGGGGGCTGAACGGCTTGGTGACATAGTCGTCGGCCCCGGTCTCGAGCCCGCGGATGCGGTCGGCCTCCTCGGCGCGCGCGGTCAGCATGACGATCGGCAGGCCAGCGGTCGCTGGCGCGCGGCGCAGGCGGCGGCAAACCTCGATCCCGCTCAGGTTGGCGATCATCCAGTCAAGGATGACGAGGTCGGGCTTCTCCTCCTCGGCTAGGACGAGTGCTTCCTCGCCGTCGCCGGTGCGGACGACGTCGAAGCCTTCCTTGTCGAGGTTGTAGGTCACGAGCTCGACGAGGTTGGCGTCGTCCTCGACGAGCAGAATCTTGGGTTTCATCGACTACTCACTCTTACTCTGTCATCCCCGCGAACGCGGGGACCCATGACCTCAAAGGATCCTGGTCATGGGTCCCCGCTTTCGCGGGGATGACAACAAGATGAGAGGTAGACACCCTCACCCTACACCGCGTACGCGGTATCGTCGGTTTTCGTCCGTCCGGCGAAATGCTCGCCGGTTGCGCTGAAATAGACCATCTCGGCGACGTTGGTCGCGTGGTCGCCGATCCGCTCGAGATTCTTGGCGATGAACAACAGGTGCGCCGACGGCGTGATGTGGTGCGGGTTTTCCATCATGAAGGTCAGCAGCGAGCGGAACAGGCTGTTGTAGAAGTCGTCGACCGTCGCGTCGCGCTGGCACACCGCGACCGCCTTCTCGGCGTCGCGGTCGACGAAGGCGTCGAGCGCGTCGCGGATCATCTCGACGACGACGCGGCTCATCTGCGGGATGATGACGACCGGTTCGATCGGCGCGGTCGCGGTCAGCGTCGACGCGCGCTTGGCGATGTTCTTGGCATAGTCGCCGATCCGTTCGAGGACGGCGCTGATCTTGAGCGCCGAGATGATCTCGCGCAAATCGCTTGCCATCGGTGCCCGCAGCGCGATCATCGTCACCGCGAGCCGTTCGGCGTCGGCTTCGAGCGCGTCGATCCGCGTGTCGGTATCGACCACCGCCATTGCCGCCTCGGGATCGCGGTCCATCAGCGCGTCGACCGCGTCGCCGATCTGCGCTTCGCACAGTCCGCCCATCTGGCTGACGAGCGAGCGCAGCTGGTTGATGTCGTCGTCGAACGACTTGACGGTATGCGCGGTCTGGTCGGCCATCGCGAAAGCTCCTGTCCGGTCAGCCGTAGCGGCCGGTGATGTAGTCCTTGGTCCGCGGCTCGGTCGGGTTGGTGAAGATCGTCTTGGTGTCGCCGTACTCGACCATCGTCCCGAGGTGGAAGAACGCCGTCTTCTGGCTGACCCGCGCCGCCTGCTGCATGTTGTGCGTGACGATGACGATCGCGTACCGGCCGCGCAGTTCGTCGATCAGCTCCTCGATCTTGGCCGTCGCGATCGGGTCGAGCGCCGAGCACGGCTCGTCCATCAGGATGACCTCGGGGTCGACGGCGATCGCGCGCGCGATGCACAGCCGCTGCTGCTGCCCGCCCGACATCGCCGTGCCGCTGTCGTGCAGGCGGTCCTTCGCCTCGTCCCACAGCCCGGCGCGGCGCAGCGACCCCTCGACGATGCCGTCCATCTCGGCCTTGTTGCGTGCCAGCCCGTGGATCGACGGGCCGTAGGCGACATTGTCGTAGATCGACTTGGGGAACGGGTTCGGCTTCTGGAAGACCATGCCGACGCGGGCGCGGAGCTGGACGACGTCCATGTCACCCTTGTAGATGTCGGTCCCGTCGAGCTTGATCTCGCCCTCGACCCGCGCCGACGCGACAGTGTCGTTCATCCGGTTGAGGCAGCGGAGGAAAGTCGACTTGCCGCACCCCGACGGGCCGATGAACGCGGTGACGTTCTCCTGACTGACATCGATCGAGACGCTCTTCAGCGCCTGCTTCGGGCCGTAGAAGACGCTGACGTCGCGCGCCGTCATCTTGGTCGTGACGGTGCCGGTGTTCGACCCGGTCGGGGTCACGGTCTGGGCATCCATGGCTACCAGCGCCTCTCGAAGCGGTTGCGGAGATAGATGGCGATGCCGTTCATCAGCAGCAGGAAGAGGAGAAGGACGATGATCGCCGCGCTGGTCTTCTCGACGAAGCTGCGATTGACCTCGTTCGACCACAGATAGACTTGCATCGGCAGCACCGTCGCCGGCTGGGTCAACCCGCTCGGCGGCGCGCCGACGAAGGCGCGCATGCCAATGAGGAGCAGCGGCGCGGTCTCGCCGAGCGCGCGCGCCATGCCGATGATCGTGCCGGTCAGGATGCCGGGTAGCGCCAGCGGCAGGACGTGCTGGAAGACGACCTGAACTGGCGACGCGCCGATGCCCAGCGCGGCGTCGCGGATCGACGGCGCGACCGCCTTGATCGCGTTCCTCCCGGCGATGACGATGACCGGCATGGTCATCAGCGCGAGCGTCAGCCCGCCGACGATCGGGGCCGACCGCGGCATGTCGAAGGTGCCGAGGAACACCGCGAGGCCGAGCAGCCCGAAGATGATCGACGGCACGGCGGCGAGGTTGTTGATGCTGACCTCGATCATGTCGGTCCAACGGTTCCGCGGCGCGTATTCCTCGAGATAGAGCGCCGACAGGACGCCGACCGGGAAGCTGAGGATCAGCGTGACGAACATCGTCAGCATCGACCCCTTGAATGCCCCCCAAATGCCGACCGAGACGGGATCGGACGAATCGGCGGCGCGCAGGAAGTTCCCATTGAAGTTCGTCCGAACGGTGCCCTCCCGCTGGAGGCGGGCATAGGCCGACTGGAACGCCGCTGCGTCGGTCGACGGCGGCTTGCCCTTGGCGACGAGGTCGAGGTTGCCCGCCGCCGGGATCCACAGCGCCGCCGTCTTGCCGATCAGCGTCGGGTCGGCGGTGACCGCCTCGCGGAGTGCCGTCCAGCCGGTGTCGGAGACGAAGCTCGCGCCCTTGTCGCCAAACTTGGCGACCGCCGCCGCGGTGACGACGCCGGCGAAGTCGGCCGCCGACAGCGCCGCCTCGCGCCCCGGGCCGCTGAGCTGGTCGCGCGTCAGGTGCAGCGCGGTCGTACTAACCGGGATCGCGAGCTTGATCTCGGTCCGCAGGAAGCCGGGAATGCCATGGATCAGCATGTTGACGAGGAGGAAGGCGAGAAACAGCACCGACGCGGCGACAGCAACGAAGCCGAAGGCGCGGAAGCGCGTCTCGGCGGCGTAGCGGCGGCGGATGCGTCGCGTCATCGCCGGGTGCGACCAGTCGGTCGGGGCCTTCGCCGCGAGAGCGCGGTCGGCAGTCATTGAAGACGCGAGCGTCGCCATCCTATTCGTATGCCTCTCGGTATTTCTTGACCACGCGCAGCGCGACGATGTTGAGGATCAGCGTCACGACGAACAGGACGAGACCGAGGGCGAACGCCGACAAGGTCTTCGACGAGTCGAATTCCTGGTCGCCGGTCAGCAGCGTCACGATCTGCGTCGTCACCGTCGTTACGCTAGCGAAGGGGTTGGCGGTCATGTTCGCCGCGAGACCCGCGGCCATGACGACGATCATCGTCTCGCCGATCGCCCGGCTGACCGCGAGGAGCACCCCGCCAACGATGCCCGGCAGCGCGGCGGGGACGAGGACCTTGATGATCGTCTCCGACGACGTCGCCCCCATTGCGAGGCTGCCGTCGCGCATCGCCTGCGGCACGGCGGCCATCGAATCGTCGGCCATCGACGACACGAACGGAATGATCATCACCCCCATCACCAGTCCGGCGGCGAGCGCCGATTCCGACGATGCACCGGGAATGCCGACGGCGAAGGCGAAGTCGCGCAACGCCGGCGCGACGGTCAGCGCGGCGAAGAAGCCGTAGACCACCGTCGGCACGCCGGCCAGAACCTCAAGCACGGGCTTGAGGATGCTGCGGACCCTCGGCTGGGCATACTGCGTCAGCCAGATCGCGCTCATCAGTCCAAGCGGGATGGCGACGATCATCGCGATGATCGCGCCGATGAACAATGTCCCCCAGAACAGCGGCACCGCGCCGAACGCCCCCGAGCCGCCCGCCTGGTCGGCGCGGATCGCGGTCTGCGGCGACCATTGCAGCCCGAACAGGAACTCGAACGGGGAAACCATACGAAAGAAGCGGAGCGATTCGAACAGCAGCGAGAAGACGATGCCGAAGGTCGTCAGAGTCGCGATCAGCGAGGCGACGATGAGGATGCCCATGACGACGCGCTCGACGCGGTTGCGCGCGCGGAACTGCGGCGCAAGGCGGGTGAAGGCCCACGCCGCGCCGCCGACCGCGAGCAGGACTGCGGCGGCCAGCGCCTCGAGCTGCAGCCGCGACTGATTCACCTTGTAGGCCGGCACGGCGGCCTTCGATGCCGGGTTGAACGCGTCGGCAAGTTCGCCCGAGGCGAGACCCTTGACCTCGCCGATGATCGCGTCGCGGTCGATCGCCGACTTCGGCTGGTCGGCGGCGGGGAGCGACGCGATGATGCCGCCGTCGAGCAGCTTGGGCTGGACGAAGCTGAACGCACTCAGGAGAAGCAACGCCGGGATCACTGCCGCCAGCGCGACGAACGCGCCGTGATAGACCGGGCGCGAGTGTGGCCGGTCGCCTGCCGCGCGGGTCGACAGGTCGCCGGCGTCGAAGACATTCGCCCGTGCGCGCGCCACGAAGAAGGCGACGACGCCGAGTGCGGCGACGACGAGCGCGGTGAGCGACAGCGACATTGACGACCCCCGACCTCAGACGGCGAGCGGCGGCGGACCTGCGCCCGCCGGCGGTCGGCTTACTTGACGGTCGCCGGATCGAGCGGCGTGAGCGCGGCGGCGGCAGCCGCCGACTTCTGCCGGACGGCGTCGGGCGCCGGGATCAGGCCGATGCGGCTGAGATAGCCGCCCTTGCCCCACGTGCTTTCCTTGGTGAACTCGGCGAGGTATTCCTTGAGCCCGGGAACCGCACGGACGTGCTGGTTCTTGACATACACGTACAGCGGCCGCGACCCGGCGTACTTGAAGGTCGAGATCGTGTCGAATGACGGCACGACGCCGTTGAGCGTAAACGACTTCAGCCGGTCGGCATTCTCCTCGACGTAGCTGTAGCCGAAGATGCCGATCGTGTTCGGATTGGCCTCGAGCTTCTGGACGATCAGGTTGGGGTTGTCGCCGGTCTCGACGTAGGGACCGTCCTCGCGGACCTTGGTGCAGATCAGCTTGAACTTGTCGCCGTTGGTCGCCTCCATCGCGGCGGTGCCGGCGTTCGACTTGCAGCCGGGCGTCAGGATCAGCTCGCCGAGCGCGTCGCGCGTTCCCGAGATCGACGACGGGCCGTAGACGAGGATGGCGACGGCGGGCAGCTTGGGGTTGACGTCGTGCCACGTCTTGGCGGTGTTCGGCTTGCCGAACGGCGTCGCCGCGATCGCCTTGTAGATGTCGACCGACGTCAGCGGATAGTCCTGGCTCTTCTTCGAGGTGGCGAAAGCGACGCCGTCGAGGCCGACCTGGACCTCGGTGATCGCGGTGACGCCGTTCGCCGCGCACGACTTCAGCTCGCTGCCCTTGATCCGGCGCGACGCGTTCTCGATGTCGGGAAACTGCGCGCCGACGCCGGCACAGAACAGCTTCATGCCGGCACCGGTGCCGGTGCCCTCGATGACCGGCGGCTGGAACTTGGGGTTCGACCGGACAAACTGCTCGGCGACCGCCTTGGCGAACGGGAACACCGTCGTCGAGCCGACCTCGCGGATCTGCGTCCGCGCGCCGGCACCGGTCGCCGACAGGGCGAGCGCGGCGACGCCTGCGCCAAGAACGATCTTCATCGACATGCGATAGTCTCCCAGGCCGGGCACGACGGCACCCGCGGGGCACGCCGCGACCCAGCCCCCATGACCGATCGCCGTACCCGACAACCGAGCGGTAATGGTTTCGCATGTGGCTTCCATGACGATCGCATTACACTTTGGTGACGGCGACCCGGGTCACCGTCGTCTCGGTCGAAGCCAGCGGGAGGGTGAATGCCACCACGCTCCCCTCGCCGGGCTTCGACACGATGTCGAAGGTGCCGCGGTGGCGTTCGATGATGTGCTTGACGATGGCGAGGCCGAGCCCGGTCCCGCCCATCGACCGCGACCGGCTGGTGTCGATCCGGTAGAAGCGCTCCGTCAGCCGCGGCAGGTGCTCGGGCGCGATGCCGTCGCCCTGATCCCCGACGGCGACGCGGACCATCGCTCCGCCGGCCGCGTCGATCGGATCGGCGTCGACGGTGATCGTCGTGCCGCTGCGGCCGTACTTGAGCGCGTTCGACACGAGATTGTGGAGCACCTGGAGGACCTGGTCGCGGTCGGCGACGACCGACGGCAGGCCCTCGGCAACGCGGATCGCGAGCCGCCGCTGGTCGGCGTCGAGGCGTACCGCGAGCGTCCGGCCGACATCGGCGATCAACGGCGCGACGTCGAGCGCGGTCTGCGGCCGGACGTGCTTGTCGAGTTCGATCCGCGACAGCGACAGCAGGTCGTCGATCAGCCGGCTCATCCGTGCCGCCTCGCGGTGCATGATCTCGAGAAAGCGGTGGCGCGCCGGCTCGTCCTCGGCGGCGGGGCCCTGGAGCGTCTCGATGAAGCCGAGGAGCGTCGTCACCGGCGTCCGCAGCTCGTGGCTGGCGTTGGCGATGAAGTCGACGCGCATCCGCTCGGTCAGCCGCGTCTGGGTGACATCGACGAAGGTGACGAGCAGCCGGGTGCCGCCACCGTCGGGGCCGAGGCTGGCGACGCGGACGCGGTAGGCGCCGTTGTCGCTGCCGAGGCCGGTGACCTCGCGTTCGACCGGGGCCGCCGCCGTCGCCGCGACGTGGACCGCGTCGAGCACCGCGGGGTGGCGGAGAACGAGGCGCAGGTCGTCGGCGACGACGCGGTCGCCGAACAGCCGTCGCGCGCCGGCGTTCGCCGCGACGACGCGCAGGTTGCCACCGACGATCAGCGCCGGGTCGCCGAGCGCGTCGACCCCGACCAGTGCGCGCGCGGACCCCGCCGCGCGGTCGGACAGGGTGTCGTCGGAGCGGACGGCATGCGCCGGGGTCGTTGGCATCGCCTCGCTGTAGGCGAGAAATGTGACAATCGCGGCGGCGAGACCAAGAATCGCAATCGCGCCAAGACCATAGCCGGCCGCGACCGCCGCCAGCGCAAGCAAGGCCGCGACGGCGCGCACCTCAGCCGCGCAGCCCGGCGACGGCGGCGTCGAGGCCGGCGAAGTCGGCGATGACGGCATCGGCCCCGAGGTCGCCCGCCGG
>CAHJWT010000094.1 GCA_903643075.1 Sphingomonadaceae bacterium
GCGTTTCGCCGCCGACCGCGTCGTATGGTCGTCCCGGCGGCGACTTCCATGCTCGCGGCGGCGCGCCCGGCGGGGGTCGCGGCGGCGACTTTCATCGCAATCACGGCGCCATCCAGGCTTATGGCCACGACCGTCGCGGCGGCGGCGAACATGGCCCGGGACGCTTCCAGCGCGGGGAGCCGATCGGCGATTTCCATCAGCGCGACGGCGTCCGCGTCGGTGATCATCGCGGCAGCGACCGGGGCTTTCACCGGCCGGCAGGCTACCGCGCGCCCGCCGGCTCTTGGCGCGGCAACCGGTGGTCGCGACCGCGCGTCGAATGGGGCGGCTACCATCGGCCGCGCGGCTATTATTATCGCCGCTGGTATCCCGGTGCCCTTCTCCCGGCACTGTTCTTCTCGTCGGCGTATTTCTACGACGACTATGCGTCGCTCGGCCTGTATCGCCCGCCGTACGGCTACCACTGGGTCCGCTATGGGCCCGACCTCCTCCTTGTCCGCAACGGCACGCGGCGCATCGTCGACGTCCGCTATGGCGTTTTCGCGTAAAACGTTCTTGTAATGTTCCGCTTCGCGGGGCAGGGTGATGTATGGCTCCCCTGCCCCCCGTCCGCGGCCGTGGTGCGCCGGCGAACACGCCGTCGGCGCGGTTCGATGCGCCGGGGGTCGAGATCGACCGCGACTGGATCGATGCCCGCGCGGCGATCGACGGTGGCGAGCCCCCACTGCGTACGACGGTCGCGCGCGAGCATCCGCGGACGATCATCAGTCGCAACACCTCGCCCGACGTGCCGTTCGACCGCTCGGTCAACGCCTATCGCGGCTGCGAACATGGTTGCATCTACTGCTTCGCGCGGCCGACCCACGCCTACCTCGGCCTGTCGCCCGGCCTTGATTTCGAAAGCAAGCTGACCGCCAAGCCCGATGCGCCGAAGCTGCTGCGTGCCGAGCTGAGCAAGCGCGGCTACATACCGTCGGTCCTTGCGATGGGGACCAACACCGACCCGTACCAGCCGATCGAAGCCGACTGGCGGATCACCCGCGGCTGCCTCGAGGTGCTCCGCGACTTCCGTCATCCGGTCTCGATCACGACCAAGTCGGACCGCGTCGTCGCCGACCTCGACGTCCTCACCGACCTCGCCGCCGACAGGCTCGTGTCGGTGATCATGTCGGTGACCAGCCTTGTCCCCGCGGTCGCCCGCACCCTCGAGCCGCGCGCGGCGGCCCCGGCCAAGCGCCTGGCCGCGATTCGGGCGCTGACCGACGCCGGCGTGCCCGTCTGGGCGTCGGTCGCTCCGGTCGTCCCGGCGATCACCGACCACGAGATCGAGGCGATCCTCGAAGCCGCGGCCGCCGCCGGCGCGGTCGGAGCCTTTGCCATGCCCGTCCGCCTGCCGCACGAGGTCGCGCCGCTGTTCCGCGGCTGGCTCGACGCGCACTATCCCGACCGGGCGGCGCACGTCATGGGGCTGATCCGCTCGATGCGCGACGGTCGCGACAACGATCCCGATTTTCGTACCCGGATGAAGGGCAAGGGTCCTTACGCCGATCTCATCCACCGCCGGGTCGCGGTCGCCAAGGCGCGCCTCGGCCTCGACCGGCCCCGCGCGGCGCTACGGATGGACCTGTTTGCGGTTCCGGGCGACCGACAACTCGCCCTGCTCTAAACCCCTTGACTACGCCTGTAAACGTAGTAGACTACGGCTGTAGTTGATGGAGCGTCGTATGGTGGCGGAGCGGATCAGCGATGCCGAACATGCCGTCATGACGGTGCTATGGAGCGACAGCCCGCTGACCGCGCACGAGGTTGCCGAGCGAGTGCCGCCCGACCGCGGCTGGTCGGCCAACACCGTCAAGACGCTGCTCGCCCGGCTCGTCGCCAAGCAGGTCATCGCGCACGAGGCTGATGGGCGGCGGTATCGCTATCGCCCGCTGGTTGCCCAGGCCGACTATGTCGCCACCGAGTCGCGCCGCTGGCTGGACCGGCTGTTCGGCGGTCGGCTGACACCGCTCGTCGCCCATCTCGCCGAACGCAACGCGCTGAGCGTCGACGAGATCGCCGAGATCGAAGCCCTGCTTCGGGATCTCCAAGCATGACCGGCCTCGCCGACTGGGCCGGCGGCGCATTGCTTGGCTCGACCCTACTGATGATCATCGTTCTCGCCGCCCGCGGCCAAGTGCGACGTTGGCTGGGTTCGCGGCCGTGCTATCTGTTGTGGTCCCTGCCGACGTTGCGGCTGATCGTGCCGCCCCTCCCCGCGCGGCTGGCCGATGCATTGCCCGGAACGGGCGGACGGGAGCTGACGATCCTCTTCGCCGGCAGCGGCGCGGCGCCGCCGGCGGCGACGGTGGCCGACTGGCCGCTCACCGACATCGTCGTCACGGCGTGGCTGGCCGGTGGTGCCGTACTGCTAACGTGGCAGATCGCCCGCTATCTTCGTTTTCGCCGCGGGCTGGCCGCGGCGGCGACGAGCACGACGTGGCACCGGCGGATTCGCGTCATCGCCACGGCGGTCGACGGCCCGGTCGCCTTCGGCATCTTCCGCCCCACCGTCGCGGTGCCGCACGATTTCGCCGACCGCTATGACGCCCGCGAACGCCGGCTCGTCCTCGCGCATGAGTTCGCCCATCACGCCCGCCGCGATCTGATCGCCAACTGGGCCTCGCTCGTCGTCCTTGCCGTCCATTGGTGGAACCCGATCGCATGGATCGCAGTCCGCGCCTTTCGCGACGACCAGGAATTCGCCGTCGACGCCGATGTCTTGGCCCAGCGCGCCACCGCCGAGCGATCGACCTATGCCCGTGTCCTCGCCCGCGCGGCGGGCCTCGGCGCGCTGCCCGCGTGCAATCTTACACCGAAATCCAACCTGAAGGGACGATTGATGATGCTTTCTGCCCCACCCCTGCCTCGGCGTCGCCTGCTCGTCGGCGGCGGCGGCCTCGGCCTTGCCGCCGTGGCCGTCTTCGCCGCAACCGTGTCGGTCACCTCCGCCGCCGCGCCGCCCGCCGGGCGGCAGGCGGTGACGATCGGCGTCAAGCCCGACGGTAGCGGCGGATATGCCCTGATTGTCGGCGGGGCGGCCACCGCGCCGGGTGCTCCGCTCACCGGCGGAGCGACGCTGCCGTCGGATTTCTCGCCGCACGGCGGCTGCGATCTCAAACCCGCCGCGACGCCGAGGGCGATGGTCATCAAGGGCTTCGGCAACGTCGAGACCTACACCGTGATGTGTGCGAGCGCTGCGCCCGCGCCGGTGCGCGCGACGCTTGCCGAGGGTCTCGTCAGCCTGAAGACGATGCGCGGCTCGATCGCCGCTCAACCGGCGTCGACGGCGTTTCCCGAAAGCGAGCGGCGTTATGCCCTCGGCAAGGTCGACCGGTCGATCCGCGAGGTCGAAGCGACGATGGCCAAAGCGGGTTAAATCAAGCCCGCCGTCGGTTGGGTAGGCGTCCGGCCGGCGGTCAGCCGCCGAGGTGATCGCGATACGTCGCGCGAAGCTCGGTCTTGAGGAGCTTGCCGGTCGCGGTGTGCGGCAGGTCGGCGACGAAGACGATGTCGTCTGGCAGCCACCAGCGGGCGATGCGCGGCACCAAGTGGGCGATCACGTCGTCTCTGGTCACGTGCGGCTCCGCGACGACGATCAGCAGCGGCCGCTCGTCCCACTTCGGGTGAGGCACGCCGATCACCGCCGCTTCGCGGACGCCGGGACAGCCGACGGCCGTGTTCTCGAGATCGATCGAGCTGATCCATTCGCCGCCCGACTTGATCACGTCCTTGGCGCGGTCGACGATCCCCATGTATCCGCGCGCGTCGATCGTCGCGACGTCGCCGGTATCGAACCAGCCGTCGGCGTCGGTCGCCGGCGCGTCGGCCTCGAAATAGGCGTCGACGATCCACGGTCCGCGGACGAGCAGGCGGCCGAAGGCGACGCCGTCGCGCGGCAGTTCACCGCCGTCGTCGCCGACGATCTTCATCTCGACGCCGAAGACGGCGCGTCCCTGCTTTGTCGCCATGGCGAGGCGCGCATCGGGCGGCAGCGCCGCGACTTCGGGCGTCGGCGCGCCGATGGTGCCGATCGGGCTCATCTCGGTCATGCCCCACAACTGGCTGACGGCGATGCCATGTCCCGCGAACGCCTCGATCATCGATGCCGGCACTGCCGATCCGCCGATGAAGACGCGGTTCAACCCCCCGAGGTCGCCGCCCGTCGCGGCGAGATGCTGGAGGACGCCGAGCCACACCGTCGGCACCGCCATCGCGAAGTCGACCCCCTCGTCGACGATCAGCCGGGTGAGCGTCGCGGCATCGAAATGCGGCCCGTTGAGCACGAGCGCGGAGCCGGCGGCGGCGGCGGCATAGGGCACGCTCCACGCGTTGACGTGGAACATCGGCGCGACCGGCAGCACCCGCGTCCGCGCGCCGAGCGCGAGAACGTCGACCCCGGTCGCAGCGAGCGCGTGGAGGACAGTCGAACGGTGGCTATAGAGGACACCCTTGGGATTGCCCGTCGTCCCGCTAGTGTAGCACAGCCCCGCCGCTTCGTCCTCGCCGAGGTCGACCCAGGCGAAGTCCGCATCGCCGCTCGCGACGAGATCTTCGTAGCACAGCAGGTCGAGTGTTGAGGTCGGCATATGGGTACGGTCGGTCAGCACGACGAAATGCTCGACGCTCGGCAGTCGCGGGGCGAGGCGCTCGATCAGCGGTACGAAGCTCAGGTCGAAGAGCACGACGCGGTCGGCGGCATCGGTGATGATATAGGTGAGCTGATCGTCGAACAGCCGCGGGTTGACCGTATGCGCGACGGCCCCGGTGCCGCTGATGCCGTAGAGGCATTCGACGTGCCGCCACGTGTTCCACGCCAGCGTTGCCACCCGGTCGCCGCGGCCGACGCCGAGCCCGGCGAGCGCCGCCGCCAGTCGTCGCGACCGGCCGGCGACCGCGCCCCACGTCGTCCGGTGCGTCCCGCCTTCGACCGCGAGGCCGACGATCGCGCGTTCCGCATGATTCCGCGCTGCGTGATCCAGCAGCCGCCACGTGACCAGCGGCCATTCCTGCATCCCGCCGCGCATCGCTCCCTCCCCCATCGTGATGCCGTCTTACCAACCGCCGGCGGGACGCAACAGTCCGCTTGACAGACTGGAACGAAACGTGAACATAGACAACGTTAATGGAGGCCCACCGATGCTCGCCGTTCTCGTCTGCAATCTCTGTACCCTCGCATTGCTTGCCGGTCTTCTCGGCGGCATCGTTGCCGGCTTCGTCGGTGCACGGGTGAGGATCGCGCGCGCTTTGGCGTACGATCCCCCGGTCGATCTCACGCTGTGGCAGGGGGCGGGCCGGGCGGCCCCCGTGTGATGCGGGCGGCGGTGCGGATGCCGAACGGGATCGATATGACGTAGCCGAGGCTGAGCAGCGACAGCGTCATCCACGGCATGGTGAACAGCGCACCGGCGAACAGCCCGACGCCGAGCAGGGCGACCAGCCGCCATTCGGCGCGGAGCCGCACCGCACTCCACGCAAAGGTCGCGACGCTCGATGCCATCAGCGCCGCGACGACGACCATGACGACGGCGCTGGCGACGGCGCGGGCATAGAGGTCGCGATTGTCGCCGAATGCCGGCAGGAGCGGCCCGAGCCATAGCCAGATAAAGATCGGGCTGAGCGCGAGCCCGGCTCCGACCGGCGCGGGAACGCCGATCAGACTGCGCCGGATCGCCGGCGTACCGGGCGCGGCCATGCCGATGCCGGCGTTGAACCGTGCCAGCCGTAGCGCGCAGGTGACGGCGTGGGCGAGCGCGACGATCCAGCCGAACGCCGGCAGGAACTGGAGCGCCCACAGGTACATGATCAGCGCCGGGGCGACGCCGAAGGCGATGACGTCCGACAACGAATCGAGCTCGGCGCCGAAGCGGCTCGTCCCCTTGAGCAGCCGCGCGATCCGCCCGTCGATGCCGTCGAGCACGCCGGCGACGACCACTGCGATCGCGGCCTTGTCCCATTCCCCGGCGATGCCGAAGCGAACTCCGGTCAAGCCGCAGCACAGCGCGAGGACGGTGATCGCATTCGGGATCAGCGCGCGAAGCGGGATGACCCGGCCGAAACGGCGTTCGCCGGCACCGCGGCCGACGGCGAAGCGCCGCCGGGCGTCCCCGCCGCCGGTCACGTCCCGCGCATCACTGCGTGGTGCCCGCCGTCACCCCGTCGCTCCCGCGCCGCGCGATGACCGTCTCGCCGGCGACGCAGCGCTGCCCGGGCAGGACCTCACAGGCAAAGCCGGCGGGCAGGTAGACGTCGACGCGGCTGCCGAAGCGGATCAGCCCAATCCGCTGGCCGGCGGCGACGCGCTCGCCGAGGTCGACGAAGCGGACGATCCGCCGCGCGACCAACCCGGCGATCTGGGTGAAGCCGACGCGCGTGCCGTCGGCCGCCTCGACGACGAAATACTGCCGCTCGTTGTCGTCCGACGCCTTGTCGAGGTCGGCGTTGAGGAACTTGCCGGGGACGTAGGCGATGCGGCTGACCGTGCCGGCCAGCGGCGACCGGTTCACGTGGACGTCGAACACGTTCATGAACACCGACACGCGCGTCGCGACCAGCTCGCCGAGACCGCCCGCCGCGCCCGGCGTACCGCCGTCGCCCCCCGCCAGCTGGCGCGGCACCGCGACGGTCGCGACCATGCTGACCATCCCGTCGGCCGGCGACACCAGCAGTCCGTCGCCGCCCGGCGTCGTCCGCGCCGGATCGCGGAAGAACAGCGCGATCCATGCGGTCAGCGCGAGGAGCAGCCAGCCGAGCGTTGTCCAGTGCAGGCAGAAGCCGACGACCAGCGTCGCCACCGCCGCCGCGCCGACGAACTTCCGGCCCTCGGGATGCATCGGCGGCAGCGAGTATTTCGCCGTCGCCGGCAGGTTGGGCGTCTCTGTCGTAGGCATCTAACGCACCCTAGGCGCGCCCGCCGGGAGTGACAATGGACGGCGGTCCTGCCACACCGCAGCCGCGGTCCGGGGGGAACCGCAAGCCATGCCGAACGCCGCACCGCTCACCTCGCTCTGCCTGTTCTGCGGCTCTAAGGCCGGGGCCAACCCTGCCTTCGCGGAGCTCGCCGCCGGCGTTGGCGACCTCGTCGCGTCGCGCGGGCTGACGCTCGTCTACGGCGGCGGCACCAACGGCCTGATGGGCCTCGCCGCCCGCGCCGCGCTCGCCGGCGGCGGCCGCGTCGTCGGCATCCTGCCCGAATGCCTCGCTGCGCAGGAGGCGGCGCAGGCCGGCCTGAGCGAACTCGTCGTCACCGCGACGCTCCACGAACGCAAGGCGGCGATGTTCGCCCGGTCGGACGCGATCGTCGTCCTGCCCGGCGGGATCGGCACGCTCGACGAGCTGTTCGAGGTGATGACGTGGCGCAACCTCGGCCTCCACGCGAAACCGATCTGGCTTCTCGGCGGCGGCTTCTGGCGGCCGTTCCTCGACCTCCTCGGCCACCTCGACCGCGCCGGCTTCGCCTACCCCGGGCTGTTCGCGCTGGTCGAGCCACTCGCCGGCCTCGACGCCCTCGCCGCCCGCCTCGACGGCTGAACGCCACGGCCGTTGACCCGCGTCGGCCTCGCACCCTACAGCGTCGCGACCACCCACGAGGACGTCCATGGCCAAGATCAAGGTGCTGAACCCCGTCGTCGAGCTCGACGGCGACGAGATGACCCGGATCATCTGGCAGTGGATCCGCGAGCAGCTGATCCTGCCGTACCTCGACGTCGACCTGATCTACTTCGACCTCGGCATCGAGCACCGCGACGCGACCGACGACAAGGTCACCGTCCAGGCGGCGAACGCGATCCTAAAGCACGGCGTCGGCGTCAAGTGCGCGACGATCACCCCCGACGAGGCGCGCGTCGCCGAGTTTGGCCTCAAGCGGATGTGGAAGTCGCCCAACGGCACGATCCGCAACATCCTCGGCGGCGTCGTCTTCCGCGAGCCGATCGTCATCCAGTCGGTCCCGCGCCTCGTCCCCGGCTGGACCAGCCCGATCGTCGTCGGCCGCCATGCGTTCGGCGACCAGTACCGCGCGACCGACTTCCTCGTCCCCGGCCCCGGCCGGCTGACGATGAAGTGGGTCGGCGACGACGGCGGCGAGATCGAGCACGAGGTCTTCCACTACCCCTCGCCCGGGGTCGCGATGGGGATGTACAATCTCGACGATTCGATCCGCGACTTCGCCCGCGCCTGCCTCAACTATGGCCTGCAGCGGAACTGGCCGGTCTACCTGTCGACCAAGAACACCATCCTCAAAGCGTACGACGGCCGCTTCAAGGACCTGTTCGAGGAGACCTACGTCAAGGATTTCAAGGCCGAGTACGTCAAGCGTGGCCTCGTCTACGAACACCGCCTGATCGACGACCTCGTCGCCAGCGCGCTCAAATGGTCGGGCAACTTCATCTGGGCGTGCAAGAACTACGACGGCGATGTCCAGTCGGACATGGTCGCGCAGGGTTTCGGCAGCCTCGGCCTGATGACCTCGGTCCTCCTCACCCCCGACGGCAAGACGGTCGAGGCCGAGGCGGCGCACGGCACCGTCACCCGCCACTACCGGATGCATCAGGCGGGCAAGCCGACGAGCACCAATCCGATCGCGTCGATCTTCGCGTGGACCGGCGGCCTCAAGCACCGCGGCGTCCTCGACGGCACCCCCGAGGTGACGGCGTTCGCCGAGACGCTCGAGCGCGTCTGCGTCGAGACGGTCGAGCAAGGCAAGATGACCAAGGACCTCGCCATCCTCATCGGCCCCGACCAGGCGTGGATGACGACCGAGCAGTTCTTCGCCGCGGTGCGCGCGAACCTCGATCAGGCCATGGCGTAGCGCGGCCGCGAGCAGCGAGCACGCCGCAGGCGCGCGCAGCAGCACGCGGACTCGCGCAAGCCCGGCCGGCGGGTCGGCGGATCTTCGCCGCCGAACCCGTCCGACGGCGCGGCTTTGCCGACGCCCTTCCCGCAGACGACCCGTCGCGAAGATGAACAACGCCACGAAGTTCACACCGGCGCACCATGTTTTTGCCGGCCCGGCCGCCCAAGCGAAGCATCGAGCATCGCGCCGATCGCCGCGATGCCGGCTTCGTCGGCCGCCTGCGCCGCCGCGGCGCGTTCGCGCCCGGCGAGCACCGCCGCCTCGATCTCGGGCGGCAGCGCGGTCTCCTCAGCGAGCGCGGCGTCGTAGAGCGCCTTGGCGCTCGGCG
>CAHJWT010000095.1 GCA_903643075.1 Sphingomonadaceae bacterium
GCGCCTCGCCGCGACCGCGCCCGAGGCGCGGGCCCGCGACTGGGTGGCGGCGCGGATGCGCGCGGCGGGCTTCGCGAACGTCCACATCCAGACCTACCCCGTGCCGCACTGGGAGCGCGGCGTCGAGACCGCGACGACGATCGGACCGTATCCGCAGAAGCTGGCGCTGACCGCGCTCGGCTTCAGCGGCGCGACGCCCGACGCCGGGCTCGATGCCGACGTCGTCCAGTTCGCCGATCTCGACGCGCTCCGCGCCGCGCCGGCCGGCAGCCTCGCCGGCCGGATCGTGTTCGTCGATCACGAGATGAAGCGCACCCAGGACGGGTCGAGCTACGGCGCGTTCAACGCGATCCGCACCGCCGGCCCCGGCATCGCGGCGGCCAAGGGCGCAGCCGCCTACCTTCACCGGTCGCTTGCCACCGGGCCGGCGCGGCTGCCGCATACCGGCGTTACCCGCTGGCCCGACGGGGTTTGGCCGATCCCGGCGGCGGCGCTGAGCGTACCCGATGCGATGCAGCTTGCGCGGCTGGTCAAAGCGGGGCCGGTCCGTCTCCACCTCGTCCTGACGCCGCGCGACCTCGGCACTGGCACCTCGGGCAACGTCGTCGGCGAAGTGACCGGGACGACGTCGGGCGAGGTCGTCCTTACCGGGGGCCACCTCGACAGCTGGGACCTCGGCACCGGCGCGATCGACGACGGGGCCGGCGTCGCGATCACCTTCGCCGCGACCAAGATCATCGCCGACGCCGTCCGCGACGGCACCCTGCCGCGGCCGAAGCGGACGATCCGCGTCGTCGCGTTCGGCGACGAGGAGGCGCAGGGCCCGCTCGCCGGGGCGAACTACCTGAAAGGCCATCCCGAAACCGTCGTCGCGGCGATGGAGGCCGATTTCGGGGCCGACCGCGTCTGGTCGCTCAGGACCCGCCTCGCCGCGCCGGCCGCGCCGAGCCCGCTCAACCCTGCGCCGCCGCTGGCGATCGCCCCGCTCGTCCGCGTCCTGGCACCGCTCGGCATCGCGCCGTCGCCGCTGCCGGCGTTCGGCGGCACCGACATCGAGGCGGCGGGTGAGGCGGGCGCGGCGATCGTCGACCTCGCCCAGGACGGGACGCATTATTTCGACCTCCATCACAGCGCCGACGACACGCTCGACAAGATCGACCCCGCCGCGCTGACCCAGGCCGTCGCCGCCTATGCCGCCGCGCTGTGGTGGGCGGCGAACACCGCCGCCGACCTGCGCCCCGGCACGCCGGCATCCCCGAGGCCCTGAATGCCGCCGACCAAACCCATGGCGTGGGCGGAAGCCGGCGATGTGTCGAACCGGTCGGTCGGCATCTGGCCCTTTTCCGCCGCAGCGGCTAGATACCCGTACCTGCCAGGGGTCTCGGCGTGTTGCTGACCGACGTCGGTTTTCTCAGCCATCTGATCGCAGCGATCGGCTTCACCGCGCTCGCGGTCACCGTCATCGCGCAGCGGTCGCCGAACAGCGGCAACGTCTGGCTCGTCATCGCCGCACTGGCGACGGCGGCATGGGCGGGCACCTTCGTCATGGCGGCGCGGTTCGGTGGCCCCTACCTCGCGCTGCTGTCGCCGGCCGAGACCCTGCGCACGGCGGCGTGGATCGGCTTCCTCGTCGCGCTGCTCCGGACCTCGTGGGCGCTCGACCGCCGGCTCAGCTCGTCGTTCGTCATCGCCAGCGTGATCGGCTTCGTGCTGGCCGTTCAGCTCGGGCTCGACGCGGTCGACTTCTTCGGCGACCGCGCGACCTCGCTCCACGCCCGGCCGCTGGTCGCCGCGCTGTTCGTCGTCGGCCGCCTGACGGTGGCGATCTCGGGCCTCGTCCTCATCCACAACCTCTACGTCAACGCCGAGCCGGGGAGCCGCACCGGCATCCGCCTGCTGTGCATCGGCCTCGCCGGCTTCTTCGGCTACGACCTCAACCTCTACACCTTCCAGTTCCTCCTCGGCGGCGGGACGGGGGACCTGCTCAACATCCGCGGCGCGGTCGACGTGCTGACCGTGCCGCTGCTGTTGCTGTCGGCGCGGCAGTCGTGGGTCGCGCGGGTCCAGGTGTCGCGGCAGGTCGTCTTCCACACCCTGTCGATGTCGATCATCGGCGGCTACCTGATCGCGATGGCGCTTCTCGCCTACGGCCTGCGGCTGGTCGGCGGCGACTGGGGGCTGCTTCTCCAGATCACCTTCCTGTTCGCGACGATCATCCTCGGCGCGATCGTCCTGCTACTGCCGCGCTACCGGGCGATCCTGCGGCTGCAGATCGCCAAGAACTTCTTCGCCTACCGCTACGACTATCGCGTCGAGTGGCTGCGCTTCATCAAGACCGTGTCGGGGATCGACGCGGCGCAGGGGCATCTGCCCGAACGCGTCGTCGAGGCAGTCTGCACCGTCGTCGATTCGCCCGGCGGGGCGCTGTTCGTCCCCGGCGACGACGGCGACTACCACGTGTCGGCGCAGTGGCACTGGCGTGGCTTCACCGGCGCGCCGGTCGCCGCCGCCGGCGACCTCGCGACCTTCCTCGTCAACCGGCAATGGGTGATCGAACTCGACGAGCTGCGCGGCGGGACCGGCAACTACGACGGGCTGGCCACGCCGCCATGGGCCAAGAGCGACCGCGGCGCGTGGCTGATCGTCCCTCTGTCCCACCTCGACGCGCTGCGCGGGTTCATCGTCGTCGAGCGGACGCTCGCGCCACGGACCCTCAACTGGGAGGACTTCGACCTCCTCCGCACCCTCGGGCGGCAGGCGGCGAGCTACATCGCCGAGGCGACGACCCAGGCCGAGCTCGACGAGGCGGGCAAGTTCGACGAGTTCAACCGCCGCTTCGCCTTCATCATGCACGACATCAAGAACCTCGTCAGCCAGCTCAGCCTCGTCGCGCGCAATGCCGAGCGCCACGCCGACAACCCCGCCTTCCGCGCCGACATGGTCGCAACGCTCCAGGGATCGGTCGGCAAGATGAACGACCTCCTCGCGCGCCTTGCGCAGCGGACGGCCGGCCGCTCCGACCACGGCGAGGCGATCGACCTCGGCATCGTGCTTGCCGACGTCGTGTCGACGAAATCGCGCCAGCACCGCGCGCTGACGCTGGCCCACGACGGCGAGCAGTATTTCGTCACCGGCGATCCGGTGCGGGTCGAGGCGCTGTTCGCCCACCTGATCCAGAACGCGATCGACGCGAGCCCGACCGGCGCGCCGATCGCCGTCGACCTCCGTCGCGAGAACGTCAGCGCGGTCGTCGCGATCGCCGACGGCGGCACGGGCATGTCGCCGGCGTTCGTCCGCAACCAGCTGTTCAAGCCGTTCCGCTCGACGAAGCCCGGCGGCTTCGGTATCGGCGCGTACGAGGCGCGCGAGATCGCCCGCACCGCCGGCGGCCGGCTCGACGTCGCCAGCCGCGAGGGCGAGGGCACGACCTTCACCGTCCACCTGCCGCTCGCGCTGCTGATCGTGGCCTCGACCCGCGGCGAGGCGCCGCTCGACCTGAATGCGAGGATCACCGCTTGAACGACTCGTCGCGGAAGCTGCTGGTGGTCGAGGACGACGAGGGCCTCCAGCGGCAGCTCAAGTGGAGCTACGAAGACTATGACGTCGTCGTCGCCAGCGACCGGACGGCGGCACTCGCGGCGATCGAGGCGCACGCGCCGGCGGTGGTGACGCTCGACCTCGGTCTGCCGCCCGACCCCGACGGCACGAGCGAGGGCTTCGCGACGCTCGAGGCGATCCTCGGGGCCCGCCCGGCGACGAAGGTCATCGTCGCGTCGGGCCACGGCGCGCGGGCGAGCGCGATGCGCGCCATCGCCAGCGGCGCGTTCGATTTCTACGCTAAGCCGATCGACATCGACGAACTCGGCCTAATCGTCCGCCGCGCGTATCACGTCCACGACCTCGAGGCCGAGAACCGCCGCCTGCGCGCCGGCGACGGCACTACCGACGTGCTCGGCGGCATCGTCACCGGCGCGCCCGAGATGCTCAAGGTCGCCCGCATGATCGAGCGCGTCGCCACCGCCGACGTGTCGGTCGTTCTCCTCGGCGCGAGCGGGACGGGCAAGGAGCTGCTCGCCCGCGGTCTGCATCAGGCGTCGCTGCGCGCCGACAAGCCGTTCGTCGCGATCAACTGCGCCGCGATCCCCGAGAACCTGCTCGAGGCCGAGCTGTTCGGCTATGAAAAGGGGGCGTACACCGGCGCGGTCAAGACGACCGAGGGCAAGATCGAGCTCGCCGAGGGCGGAACGCTGTTCCTCGACGAGATCGGCGACGTTCCCCTGCCCCTCCAGGTCAAGCTGCTCCGCTTCCTCCAGGAACGCGTCATCGAGCGGATCGGCGGGCGCAAGACGATTCCCGTCGACGTCCGCATCGTCTGCGCGACGCACCAAGACCTCGAGAAGATGATCGCCGCCGGGCGCTTCCGCGAGGACCTCTACTACCGCCTCGCCGAGATCATCGTCCGCATTCCGAGCCTCGCCGCGCGCCACGGCGACGCGACGCTGCTCGCCCACCACTTCCTCGCCCGGTTCGCGCGCGAGCAGGGCCGCAGCTTCAAGGGCTTCACCCCGGCGGCGCTGGCCGCGCTCAACGACTGGCACTGGCCGGGCAACGTCCGCGAGCTTGAGAACAAGATGAAGCGCGCGGTGATCATGGCCGAGAACGCGCTCCTCGACGCCGCCGACCTCGACCTCGGCGAGCACGACCCGTCGTCGCTGACGCTGAAGTCGATCCGCGAAGACGCCGACCGCAAGGCGATCCGCCTCGCGCTGGCGCGGACCGAGGGGAACGTCTCGACCGCGGCCAAGCTCCTGGGCGTCAGCCGGCCGACCCTGTACGACCTGTTGAAGCAGTACGAAATCGAGGTGTGAGCCGATCGACGATCGCGCTCACGCCGATAACGGGCAACCGCCGCCGGATCAGGCGGCGGCGGTCGTCCGATGTCGCCGGGCCGCCGCGCCGATCAGGCCGAAGCCGCCGACCAGCAGCATCCAGCTCGCCGGCTCGGGCACCGTCTGGGCGCTGACACTATTGATGCCCCACGCCTCGTCGCCGAGGCCCTGGGCGGCACCGGCATAAGTGAAGGTCAGCGTGTTGCTGCCGGCAAAAGCCGCGCCGAGGGTTATGTCGATCAGGCCGCCGTTTGCCGTCCCATTGTACGTTTCCGGGCTACCCGACTGATAGAAGGTCACGATCGGCGACCCGACGAAAACGGTGTTCACCCCACCGCCACCGAGATTGTACGACGCCTGAAGCAGGGTTGTGCCGTTTAGATCAACGGTCAATGTGTCGGTGCAGCAGTTCACGCCGTCGAGGGTCCGGTAACCGGCCAGCTCGAAGCTCAGCGAACCGGCACCGGTCCCGGTGAAGCTGTAGCTGGTCGATCCCGGTGTGGCGATCTCGCCGGTCGGCGTGGAATTGGTATAGATCACGCCGGCGTTCGCCGCCGATCCGACCAGTGCAGCAATGACGAGGGCGGCGAAAGTCGGCTTCATCACGTATCCTCCGAAGATGCCCGACCATCCAAGCAAAGACCGTGCCAGATACGCCACCTGAAGCTTAACAGTAGGTTAGTGAATAATCGTTGACCGACGTGTAAAATCTTCCGACACTTTACACGGCAGGCCCTCGCGACGAGCGTACGCGCGCGCCGCTCGCTCGCCATCCGTCCCCGGCGGCGGGTGCCGCGCCGCGATGGAGCATTTTGGGAGATTTCGGCCCGACGTGCCTGCCTTGCGCTGCGCCGCGCGCTCCCGTACACCACCCGCCGGTCGGAGCGTGGCGCAGCCTGGTAGCGCACTTCGCTGGGGGTGAAGGGGTCGCAGGTTCGAATCCTGTCGCTCCGACCAGTCAGTCCCTCGGATGCAGTTTCGCCAGTTCGACGTAGCCGGCCGCGCCGGCGCGGTTGCGCGCGATGTCGCGCTCGGTCAGGTCGCGGAGGTAGACCGCCGGGCGTCCCGCCCACAGCTGGCCGCGCGGAATGCGCTTGCCCGGCGTCAACATCGCGCCGGCGGCGAGCATCGCGTCGGTCTCGACGACGCAGCCGTCCATGACGATGCTGCCGAGCCCGACGAAGCTGTGGTTCTCGAGCACGCAGCCGTGGACCATCGCGAGATGGCCGATCAGACAGTCGTCACCGATGAAAGTGCCGTCGGTCGAGCGGGTGACGTGGACGACGCTGCCGTCCTGGATGTTCGACCGCGCGCCGACGACGACCGGCGCGACGTCGCCGCGCAGGACGCAGTTGTACCACACGCTGGCGTCGGGCCCGAGGCGGACGTCGCCGATCAGCTGCGCCCCCGGCGCGACGAAGGCGCCGGTCGCAAGCGTCGGCGACACGCCGTTGAACGGGTGCAGCTGCATCAGTCGTCGCCCTGCGGGTTGTCGAGCGAATAGACGATGTGCGGGTGGAGCGGATGCGCCGCGGGCAGATCGGGATGGCCGAAATCGAGGTCGGGTCGGCGCATCATGTCGAGCCGCTCCATCAGGCCCCACGACCGCGTATTGCCCGCGACGGTCATCGCGACCAGCGACGGCAGACCGCGCTCGACGAAGGCGACGTGGATCGCCGCGCGGGCCGCTTCGATCGCGTAGCCCGCACCCCAGAAGGCGCGGGCGAGCCGCCAGCCGATCTCGAATTCGCCGTGGATCGGGCTGGCGATGACGACCGGCTGGACGCCGGCGAAGCCGAGGAAGCGCCCGTCCGACAGACGCTCGATCGCCCAGAAGCCGAGGCCAGTCGCCGCGATGGCGGCCCGCTGGCGGGCGATCGCCGCGCGGCTCTCGTCGGCCCGCAGCAGCGCCGGGAAATGCGCCATGACGCGCGGATCGTGCCCCATGGCGGTGAACGACGCGACGTCGGCATCGGTCCACTGGCGCAGCCGCAGCCGCGCGGTGACGATGCGCCCGGCGCTGTCGCGGACGGCGTCGGTCACGGGAACAGCGGCGCCTGCGTCAGCCCGGTCGTCTCGGGCAGGCCGAGCATGGCGTTCATGTTCTGCAACGCCTGTCCGCTCGATCCCTTGACGAGATTGTCGATGGCGACGACGACGATCGCACGGCCGGGCACCCGGTCGGCGAAGACGTTCACCACGGCGTGGTTCGACCCGCGCACCATCCGCGTCGCCGGCGCGACGCCGTCGGGCAGCAGGTGGATGAACGGCTCGTGCGCATAGCGGTCGGCGAACGCGGAGCGCAGGTCGCCGACGGGATGCGGCGTCTCGACGACAATCGTGACCAGCTCGCCACGGTTCATCGGCACGAGGTGCGGGGTGAAGCTGATCGTCACCGGGGCGGCGAAAGCGCCGGTCAGCTCCTGCTCGATCTCGGGCATGTGGCGGTGGCGGCCGATCGCATAGGGCGCGACCGCCTCGGCGATCTCGGGAAACAGGTTGGCCTCCTTCAGCGATCGGCCCGCGCCGCTGATCCCCGAGAGCGCGTTGATCGTGATCCGCTCGGGCGCGATCAGCCCGGCGAGCGGGAGCAGGCCGAGGAGGACGGCGGTCGGATAGCAGCCGGGACACGCGACCAGCCGCGCCGCCGGCAGCGCCGGTCGCGCGAACTCGGTCAGGCCGTAGACCGCGTCGGCCAGCAGCGCCGGTGCCGGATGCGCCGCGCCGTACCATTCGGCGTAGGTCGCGGCGTCCTTCAGCCGGAAGTCGGCCGACAGATCGACGACGCGCGGCCCCTCGACGGCGGCGAGCAGCGCGGCCGAGGCGGCGTGCGGCAGGCAGCCGAAGACGACGTCGAGCCCGGCGACGTCGACCTCCTCGGCGCGGACCAGTCGCGGCAGGCGCGGAAACATCGCGAAGTGCGGCCAGACCTCGGCCATCGCCTGTCCCGCCTTGGCGTTGGCCGACAGGGCGACGATCTCGACGTCGGGATGGCCGAGCGCGAGGCGGACGAGGTCGGCCCCGGTATAGCCGGACGCCCCGAGGACGGCGATGCGGACGGTCATGCCGGCGGGTTAGGCGACCGGCCCGCGCGGGGCAAGCCGGTGCGTGCGGAGGCCCGGCTTTACCCCGCCCCGCGGGCGGACTAGCGTCGACCGGCGACACAGGAGACCGAGTTGCCGCCACCCTACGACCTCCAGCTCGGCGACGACGACGCGACGCGGCGGTGGGGCGGCGTGGTCCAGGCGCCGGCCCCCGACGGCGGCCATGTCGCCGCGTTCAAGGCGCTGCTGGTCGCGACCGGGCTGCTCGAGGCGGTCGCGCCCGCCGGCCGGTTTGACGCCGCGACCCGCGACGCCGTCCTCCGCTTCCAGTGGTACGTCGAGAACGTCTCGGGCGTGATCGGCCCGGGCGGCAACTTCATCGCGTGGACGAGCAACGTCTGCACCATCCGTAACGGCGTCGCCAACATCTACGTCCGCGACACGCTCGACGACTGGCACGGCCGGGGCTGGTCGGTCGCGGGCAACCTCGTGCGGGCGCGCTTCGCCGACTATGCCGACATCCGGGCCGGGGCCGGCTTCCACGAACTCGCCGGGCCCGGCGAGTTCCTCGTCGACCTCGGTTTCGTCACGGCGATGGCGACCGCGCAGACGCTCGCGACGGCGAACGGCGTCACGGTCTTCGTCAACCAGACCTTCCGCCGCGAAGGCGGCGTCGTGTCGGGGGCGGTGGTCACGCCGGCGACCTCGTCGGCGCACAAGATCGGCCGCGCCGTCGACCTCAACCTCGCCATCGGTCGCGGTGCGCCGCAGCCGTCGGGGACGATGCGCAGCGCACGACCGGCAACGCCGGCGGGGCGCTTCCGCGACGGCATGAAGGGCGACGGCGGCTGCCGCTACGGCGGCGACTTCGGCACGCCCGATCCGCCGCATTTCGACCGGCAGCTGATGCCGGCCGGCGGTTTCGAGTGGACCTGCCTGTTCTACTTCAACCAGCGGCAGGCGCGGCTGGCGACGACCGACGTCGCCGCGATCCCGCTGGCGGCCCCGTAGTGGTCGCGGCGCTCGCGATCGCCGCCGCGGCCGTCGCGGGGTGTGCCGGACTGGTCCTCGACGGCACCTGCCGGCCGGTATCGCCCCTCGTCGCGCCGTGCGCGGCGGTCCGCGCCTGCGCCGGCGATGCCGTCTGCGCGGTCACCGTCACTGGGCCGGTCACCGGCGCCGACTTCACCGCGAGCGAGGCGTGGGGCG
>CAHJWT010000096.1 GCA_903643075.1 Sphingomonadaceae bacterium
GCCGAAGCCGCCGTCCGCGCCCAGGCGGTCGACCTCGCCACTGCCGCCGCGCGCCGCATCATCGTCGCCCACGACGATCCCGCCGAAGCGGCGCGGCTGACCGGCGCGGCGATCGGCGAACTCGACCGGCGGCTGCACTAGGTCGCGCCGCGATCGCTTGGCAGTCGTGAACGCGCTGTCCTACACGCTCGGTATCGGCTAAGGTTCGCGTCGCTCGCCGTGTTCCGCGCCGCGTTCTTTCTCATCGTTGGCTCGACTTACCCGCTCGCGCCGGGCGAGATGACGGCGACCTCCCCGACGTAGGACAAAGGCCATCGCCGAGGGCATGATTGGCGCACGACCTGGCCGCTTCCGCCGGTGTGACGATGCAGATGTTTGTCTTTTCACTGACCCTCGATTGACTCCCGCGTAGGATTGCGCGCGACGCGACCTCCAGGTGGCGTTCGCTTTTGCCAGGCGATACTGAATCTGACCGGCCTTTGCTCTCTCCTTGCTTCCTCCGCCGCCGCGCCCGTAGCGCGGACGAGCGGGAAGGTGCGGTCGGGCGCTCCAGCGGCGGTGGGACCCAGTCGCCGGAACGCATCCGATCACAGGTTCCGGAGAGGAAAAGGTGTCGCAGCGGTTCGCCGGAAGCTCACACCGACGAGCGGCCCGCGCTCCTGATTTTCGGTGAATACGTGTTAGGTTGCGAAACCGTCCCGCCGCGCCGCATTTCTGTACAAGTAACCTCGGCGGTTAATTTATCCTTGGTTCCCGCGGCTGCCGCGACGTGCCGATACCTCACCGGCTTGCTTTTACTTGGCGCGTCCGGCGGGCCGTACTAGATATGGCGACCCGCAACGACAGGCCGTCTGATGCTCCGCGAAACCATCGCCATCGGTGCCGACCATGCCGGCTACGCGCTGAAGGCGGTGCTCGCCGCCGACCTCGGCAAGATGGGGTACGGCGTCCTCGACCTCGGCACCAATTCGGAGGTGTCGGTCGACTATCCCGATTTCGGCTTCGCCGTCGCCGATGCGGTGACGAGCGGGCGCGCCGAGCGTGGCATCCTGGTATGCGGCACGGGGATCGGCATGGCCATCGCCGCCAACCGCGACCCCGGCATCCGCGCCGCGCTGTGCACCGGCGGGCTGATGGCGCGCCTCGCCCGCGAGCACAACGACGCCAACGTGCTGGCGCTCGGCAGCCGGATCATCGGCGTCGAGGTCGCGCGTGAATGCGTCCGCCAGTTCCTGTCGACGAGCTACGGCGGCGGCCGCCACGCCGACCGCGTCGCCAAGCTCAGCCACCCCGAGATCGAGGCCGTCGAATGAGCGCCAACCCCGCACCGCAGGTCGCCGGTTACGACGGCTTCTTCTCCGATCCGGTCGAGGGCGCGGTTGCCGATGCGATCCGCCTCGAACTCGATCGCCAGCAGAACCAGATCGAACTGATCGCGAGCGAAAACATCGTCAGCCGTGCCGTCCTCGACGCCCAGGGGTCGGTCTTCACCAACAAATATGCCGAAGGCTATCCGGGCAAGCGCTACTACCAGGGTTGTGCACCGTCCGACGTCGTCGAGACGCTGGCGATCGACCGCGCCAGGCAGTTGTTCGGTTGCGCCTACGCCAACGTCCAGCCGCATTCGGGGGCGCAGGCGAACGGCGCAGTGATGCTCGCGCTGGTCAAGCCCGGCGAGACTATCCTCGGCATGTCGCTCGACGCCGGCGGCCACCTGACTCATGGCGCGGCCCCGTCGATGTCGGGTAAATGGTTCGACGCCGTACAATACGGCGTCCGCTCCGGTGATCACCGGATCGATTACGACGCGGTCGA
This sequence comes from Sphingomonadaceae bacterium, assembly GCA_903643075.1. Taxonomy (GTDB): domain Bacteria; phylum Pseudomonadota; class Alphaproteobacteria; order Sphingomonadales; family Sphingomonadaceae; genus Polymorphobacter_B. The sequence goes on from CAHJWT010000096.1 coordinate 1,816, forward strand.
AGCTTTAGCCAAGGAACATCGACCGAAGCTGATCATCGCCGGCGGCTCGGCCTACCCGCGGGTGATCGACTTCGCCCGCTTCCGCCAGATCGCCGATGCGGTCGGGGCGCGGCTGATGGTCGACATGGCCCATTTCGCTGGCCTTGTCGCCGCGGGGGTTCATTCGAGCCCGGTGCCCTTCGCCGATGTGGTTACGACGACGACCCACAAGACGCTCCGCGGCCCGCGCGGCGGCATGATCCTGTCGAACGACGAAGCGCTCGGCAAGAAGCTCAACTCGGCGGTCTTCCCGGGGATGCAGGGCGGGCCGCTGATGCACGTCATTGCCGCCAAGGCGGTCGCCTTCGGCGAGGCGCTGCGGCCCGAGTTCAAGGACTATGCCCGCGCCGTCGTCGCCAACGCGCGGGTCCTCGCGGCGCGCCTCGCCGCCCGCGGCTGCGCCGTCGTCTCGGGCGGGACCGACACCCACCTCGCGCTGATCGACCTGACGCCGAAAGGCCTGACCGGCCGCGACGCCGACGAGGCGCTTGAGCGCGCCGGCATCACCTGCAACAAGAACGGCATCCCCTTCGACCCGCTGCCGCCGACCAAGACGAGCGGCATTCGGGTCGGGTCGCCGGCGGGGACGACGCGCGGCTTCGGCCTCGGCGAGTTCACCCAGGTTGCCGACATGATTGCCGATGTCCTCGACGGGCTGGCGGCCAATGGTGCCGAGGACAACCGCGACGTCGAGGCGGCGGTCAGCATCCGGGTGCGGGGACTCACCGCGCGCTTCCCGATTTATCCCGACTGATCAATGCGTTGTCCGTTTTGCGCCAACGACGATAGCCAGGTCAAGGACAGCCGCCCGACCGAGGACGGCGGCGCGATCCGCCGCCGTCGCCAGTGCCCGGCGTGCGGTGCGCGGTTCACCACCTTCGAGCGGATCCAGCTCCGCGACATGGTCGTCGTCAAGAAGTCGGGCAAGCGCGAGCCGTTCGACCGCGACAAGCTCGCCCGCTCGGTCGAGACCGCATGCCGCAAGCGCCCCATCGAACCGCAGCGGATCGAACGCCTCGTCAACGGCATCGTCCGGCGGCTCGAATCGTCGGGCGAGAGCGAACTCGGCGTCGGCCTGATCGGCGAGATGGTGATGGAGGGGCTCCAGGCGCTCGACCCTGTCGCCTACATCCGCTTCGCCAGCGTCTACCGCGACTTCCGCGAGGCGCGCGACTTCGAGACCTTCGTCGGCGCGCTCGGCGGCGCCACGACCCCACCACGGCCGCGGCTCGTCGGCGAGGCGGAGTGACGCCGGGCGCGACGCCGCCGGCGATCATCCCCCCGGCGATCATCCTCGTCCGGCCCCAGCTCGGGGCCAACATCGGCGCCGCGGCGCGGGCGATGCTCAACTTTGGCCTGACCGACCTTCGCCTAGTCGCCCCGCGCGACGGCTGGCCCAATCCCGACGCCGGGCCGTCGGCGAGCGGGGCCGATGCGGTGCTCGCCGACGCGCGGGTGTTCGCGACCGTGGCCGAGGCGGTCGCCGACCTGACCTTGGTCTTCGCGACGACCGTCCGCAACCGCGCGCTCACCCGCCCGGTGGCGACGCCCGCCGGGGCGGCGGCGGCGATGCGTGCCGCGGGGTCCAGCGGGATCGTCTTCGGCCCCGAGCGCGCCGGGCTGCTGACCGACGACCTCGCCGTCGCACACGCCATCCTGACCATCCCGGTCAATCCCGACTTCGGCTCGCTCAACCTCGCCCAGGCGGTGCTGGTCACCGCCTATGAGTGGTTCCGCGCGGATGACTCCACGCCGGCGGTCGCGATGGCGAACTACGACGGCCCGGCCGAGCACGGCGAGCTCGAACGCCTGATCGCGGCGATCGACGACGAGCTGACCGCGGCCAACTACTACGCCATCCCCGGCCGCGCCGAGGCCGCACGGCTGACCCTGCGCAACCTCCTCACCCGGCCGGGCTTCAGCGACGCCGAGGTGCGGACGCTGCGCGGCGTCGTCCGCACGCTGGCCCAGCGGCGACGGACGCGAGCCTAGGCGACGCGGACGCTGTCCTCGACCCGCTCGGGGTCGCGCAGGGCGTAGCCGCGGCCCCAGACGGTCTCGATACACGACGCCGCGCCGTCGCCGGCGGTGGCGAGCTTCTTGCGCAGCTTGCAGACGAAGACGTCGATGATCTTCAGCTCGGGCTCGTCGCGGCCGCCGTAGAGGTGGGTCAGGAACATTTCCTTGGTCAGCGTGATGCCCTTGCGCAGCGAGAGCAGCTCGAGAATCGCATATTCCTTGCCGGTCAGCGCGACGCGATGGCTGCCCACCGTGACGACCCGCGCATTGAGGTCGATCGCCATCGTTCCCGTGCGAATGATCGACTCGGCATGGCCCTTGGACCGGCGGACGAGGGCGTGGAGCCGGGCGACGAGCTCGTCGCGCTGAAACGGCTTGGTGACATAATCGTCGGCCCCGAAGCCGAAGCCGCTGACCTTGGTGGCGATCTCGCTGTCCCCCGACAGGATCATCACCGGCGTCGTGATCCGCGCCAGACGCAGCCGCCGCAAGACCTCGTAGCCGTGGACGTCGGGCAGCGTCAGGTCGAGCAGGATCGCGTCGTAATCGTACAGACGCGCGAGCTCGATCGCCGCCTCGCCCTCGGTGACCGTCTCATATTCGACGCCGACCCCGCTCAGCATCATCGTGACGGCGCGAACCATCAACTTGTCGTCTTCGATCAGCAAAACACGCATGGTACCCTCACCCGCTACCATAGGGCACTTACAACCCTACCGAACGATATTGGCACAAAACGGCGGGGCGGTAAATAAGATTAACATGGGTTGCGCCGATCGCCGGCGTCCGATCGTCGCAAGCACATCTCAGGCCGCCGCTTCGAGCGCTTCGCTCGCCGTCATCCACTTCGTTTCGGCCTCGGCGAGTGCCTTCGCCACCGTCGCGCGGGTCTTCATCAGGGCGGGGATGCCGGCGAGGCGGTCGGCTCCGGTGGCCTTCGCCGGATCGGCCAGGGCGGTGTCGAGCTGGCCGAGCCGCGCCGCCAGGCGGGCGATGTCGGCCTCCGCCTCGCGGGCCGTGCGGCGCAGCACGACGCTCCGGGCACGGTCGACGACCGGCACGACGCGCGGGCCGGCTTTGATCGGCACAGATCGTTTCTCGGGCCTCGCATCGCCCCGGCCGAGGACGCGGTCGGTATAGTCGTCGAGGCTGCCGGCGAACTCGGCCGCGCGGCCGTCCTCGACGAGCACCAGCCGATCGGCGGCGGCTTCGACCATGTGCCGGTCGTGACTGACGACGACGACCGCGCCGCCATAGTCGTTCAGTGCCTGGACCAGCGCCTCGCGCGCGTCGACGTCGAGGTGGTTGGTCGGCTCGTCGAGGATGAGGAGGTGCGGAGCGTCGCGGGTGATCAGCGCCAGCGCTAGGCGCGCGCGTTCGCCGCCGCTCATCCGGCCGACCTTCTGCTCGGCCATCGCGCCCGAGAAGCCGAAGCGACCGAGCTGCCCGCGGACCGCCGTCGGCTTGGCGCCGGGCATCAGCCGGCCCATGTGTTCGAGCGGGGTGTCGTCGCTATCGAGCTCCTCGACCTGGTACTGGGTAAAGTAGCCGACCCTGAGCTTGGTCGTCGCCGCGACGTCGCCGTCCATCGCCGGCAGTTGACCGGCGAGCAGCCGCGCCAGCGTCGTCTTGCCGTTGCCGTTGCGTCCGAGCAGCGCCAGCCGGTCGTCGGGATCGAGGCGCAGGTCGATCCCCGACAGGATTGGCGTGCCGTCGTAACCAACGGCGGCATGGTCTAGCTGGACCAGCGGCGGCTTCAACGCGGCGGGCGAGGGGAAGTCGAAGACGAGGCTGGGGTCGGTCGCCGCCTCGGCGATCGGCTGCATCTTCGCCAGCGCCTTCATCCGCGATTGCGCCTGCTTGGCGGTCGAGGCGCGCGCCGAATTGCGCGCGATATAGTCCTGCAGCTTGGCGCGCTGGGTCGCCTGCGCCTCGCGCGCGCTGGCAAGCTGGGCGAGGCGCTCGTTGCGCTGCCGCTCGAAGTCGTCGTAGCCGCCGGGATAGAGCGTCGTCTTGCCGCCTTCGAGGTGGAGGATGTGGTCGACGACGTTGTTGAGCAGGTCGCGCTCGTGGCTGATGACGACCATCGTCGCTCGGTAGCTCTTGAGGAAGCTCTCGAGCCACAGCGTCGCCTCGAGGTCGAGGTGGTTCGACGGCTCGTCGAGCAGCAGCAGGTCGGGCTGCGAGAAAAGCAGCGCGGCAAGCGCGACGCGCATGCGCCAGCCGCCCGAATAGCTGTCGAGCGGGCGGTGCTGCGCCGCCTCGTCGAAGCCCAAACCGACGAGGATGCGACTGGCGCGCGCCGGCGCGGTGTGGGCGTCGATCGCGGTCAGCCGCTCGTGAATCTCGCCGATGCGGTGGAGGTTGGCGGCGTCGGCGTGGTCGAGGCCCTCCTCCTCGGCAAGCAGCGCGGTGCGCTCGATGTCGGCGGCGAGCACGGTATCGAACGGCGTCGCCGATCCGGCCGGGGCCTCCTGCGCCACATAGCCGATCCGCGCCGCCTTGGGCAGGTCGATGCCGCCGTCGTCGGGCGTGTTCTGGCGCGCGATCAGCTTCATCAGGGTCGACTTGCCCGCGCCGTTGCGGCCGATCAGCCCGACGCGCGCACGGGGCGGGATCGCCGCCGACGCACGGTCGAGGATGACGCGCCCGCCGAGGCGGACGGTAACGGCGTTGATCGTCAGCATGGCCGCGCGCCTAGCACGTCATGCTGCGCCGCGAAAGGATACGCGGGCCGCGGAGCCTCAGTCGAGGCAGACGGCGATCGCGGCGGTCACCCGACCCGCCGTACCGGGATCTTGACGTTGCACAGCGAGACGCCGCCCGCGGGGTGGACGAAGAACGGCTCGCGGCGGTTGGCGCGGGCGTCGACCAGCGCGGCGAAGGTCGCCGTATCGGTGCGCATCGCCTCGTATCGCGGGCTGCCCGGCGCATCGGCAGCGATGCGCGCGCCCGTGATCGGCAGCTTTTCGGCGTCGGTCTTGTAGAAGCCGAGCGCCTCGGTCCCGCGCGGCAGGGCGGCAAGCGGCGGCAGACCGTCGATCACCCGCCCGACGACGGCGAGGTTGCGGTCGAGGTGGCGCGGCGCGTGGCCGATGACGGCGTAAAGCTCACTGCCGTCGCCGGTCGACGGCGGCAGGTCGCGACCGACCCCGACCATCGCATAGCAATGAACGAGCCACGCCGATCTCCGGTCGCGCCCAACCGGCCAGCCGTCGCTGAACCCGGTCTGCAGCGCATAGGCGTCGCGGTAGGGGAGAGGAGTGAACGGGATTGCGGCGCGCGGACTATCGTACTCGGGCGGTAGCTCGGGTCTGGCCGGCGCGGCAGGTGCCGCACCCGGCGGCGCGGCGCTGGCCGCAGCGACCTTCGTGCCGAACTGCACGACATAGTTGTCCTGGACGCGGGTGACTGCGCCGCCGGCGAACGCCCCCGCCCGGACCAGCGCCTTGATCGCGGCGACGTGGGCGGGCGCGAAGCGCGGGGCAAGCTCGATTGCCAGCGTGCCCTTTGCCGTGTCGAGCAGCATAAGGTTGTCCGGCTGGACCGGTCGCCATGCCGCCGCCGGCGCGTTCGCCTCGATCTCGGCGAGCATCGGCGGCGCCGCGGCAGTAACCAAAACGGCGAGTGGGATCGGAAGCAACGAGAGTGTAAGGTAAAACAGGTGACGCCGCATCGCATTGAAAACAGAGGTAAGTGCAGAAAAACCGGTTAAAAACGACACCAGCCATCGCCTGCCCGTCGCCATCGCCGCCTCCCTCGATCCGTCAAGCAGACTATCGCACAGGCCGGTATGTGAGACAGCGGTATCATCGGCTTGTCGGTGCGGCGTGGCGCTTCAACCGCTGTACCGCCTCGTCGAGCGCCGAGAGGAAGCGGGACCGATCGGCGGCGGTGAACGGGGCCGGTCCCGCGCGGGTGCCGCGCTCGCGCCCATCGACCCGTGACCCGGCCCACGACATCGCGCGAGCTTCCTCGGCCGCGGCGCGCGCCGCGACGGCGTTGCCGATGTTCGTTGCCGAGAACGGCCGGCCGTTGTGGCCGATGACCGTCGCGCCGGTGCGCACGCAGCGGTCGGCTAGCAGGATGTCGCCGGTGACGACAATCGTGCCCGGGCCGGCCTCCGCCGCGATCCAGTCGTCGGCGGCGTCGAAGCCGTCGCCGACGACGACCTGCTCAAATTCGGGCGGAACGCGGAACCACGAATTGGCGACGACGCTGACCGCGACCCCGGTCCGCCGCGCGACGCGGTAGATCTCCTCCTTGACCGGGCAGGCGTCGGCGTCGACGAGAATGACAACCATCGCCGCCACTCTGCCCTGAGCGGTCTGTCCAGAGAAGCCTCGATTCGGCGCCGACGATCAGCCGCCGAGCTGCATCGCCCGGCAGGTCGGCCGGGCTGCGGCGGTGCGGCAGATGTTGGGCGCGCCGGTCCGCCGCCAGTAATCGGCGAGGCCGGCGGTACCGAGCAACGGAGCGAGCGCGGGATCGGCCCACAATGCGGTGGCCGGAGGCAGGAACAGTGCCGCCGTCGGCGGTTCGGTATCGGCCGGCAACCCGATCAGCGGCAGCATCGTCGCCCGCGGCGCAGCGGCCACGCGGCCGCGATACAGGCTACCCGCCACCGCGAGAGCGACGTCGGGCCGGTGGAGGGCGGCGGCCGCGCGGATCGCCCGCTCTGCAGCGGCATGGTCGCGCTGTGCCGCCGCCTGTAACTGCGCCAACACTGCGTCGACCGCGGCCGGATCGCCGGTCGCGACGGCACGCGCTGTCGCCGCCACTAGAGCGATCTCCGCCGCGGTCGTCTGCTTTGGCCAGCCGGCGCGGTCGGCCGCCATCGCCAGCGCGCGCTCGGTCTGGCCGTTGAATGCGGCGAGGTCGAACCGCGTGAACCACGTCAGCCGGTCGCGCGGCCAGATCGTCCCCGCCTCGGCTGCGGCGGCGTCGGCTTCCTCGAGCCGGCCGGCGGCGGCGAGAAGGTCGATCTGGGTGACGCGGATCCACGGCACCAGCGGCGACGTCCGCGCGACCCGCGTCACCTCGGCGAGCGCGGCGCGGGTCTGCCCGGTGGCGACGAGGAACTGGACCCGCTGAAAGGCGAGCGGCCCGGTATCGGGGTACGACCGCTGCGTCGCCGCCGCGAGCGCCGCCGCCTTCGCGTCCCACGCCCCGAAGGTCGGCGCGAGGGCGACGAGTGCCGCCGCCGACCGGCTTTCGCGCGAATCGAGCGCCAGCCCGTGC
>CAHJWT010000097.1 GCA_903643075.1 Sphingomonadaceae bacterium
GGCTACGGCCACGCCGACTTCGCCCTCGCCGTCGGGACCGCGGTCGGTCGCCGGCCGCGCCTGATCCGCGTGTCGCCGCGCGTCCTGCGCGCCGGCGCGACGATCGACACCGTCCTCGCGCGGCGGCGGCTGCCGACCCTCAGTCATGACCGCGCGCGTTATCTCGCCCACCCCGACTGGGTCGTCGCGACCGGCGCGGGGCTGCCGCGCGCGGTATGGACCCCGGCGGTCGACCTGCCGACCGGGCTCGCCCGGACGGTCGCCTGGTATCGACAGGCCGGCTGGCTGCGCTGATCGTGGCCCGACTTTAACCTTATTGTCGCGCTAGACCGCAGACGACCCTGCAGGACAGCCGCATGACCCGCGACGCCATCTTCACCCGCATCGTCGAGCTGATCGAACCGCTCAACAAGAAGGGCGTGCCGCTGACCGACGCGACGAGTTTCGCGAACGATCTCGAGATGGACAGCCTGACCGTCATGGACCTCGTCGCCAACATCGAGGACGAGTGGGACATCGTTCTGCCCCTAAACCTGCTTCCCGAGCTCGAGACGATCGGCCACGTCGCCGACGCCGTGGCGCGCTTGCAGAAGTGAGGGGGCTCGCCGAATGATCGACCTGCTCGACAAGTTCGACTCGATCGCCGCCGAACGCCAGGCCGTCCTCGACGCCGGCGGCCGCGACCCCGTGGGTGTCGTCATGAGCGAGGTGCTGTCGCCGACGCGCGCGATCATCGCCGGGCGCGAGACGATCACCATGGGAACGTACAACTACATGGGGATGACGTTCGACCCCGACGTTATCGCCGCCGGCGAAGCGGCGCTCCGCGACTTCGGCGCGGGGACGACCGGCAGCCGGTCATTGAACGGCACCTACGCCAGCCACAAGACATGCGAGGAGGCGCTGAAGGAGTTCTACGGCACGAAGTACGCGATGGTCTTCTCGACCGGCTACCAGGCCAACCTCGGCGTCGTTTCCACGCTCGCCGGGCGCGGCGAGTACGTCGTCCTCGACGCCGACAGCCACGCGTCGATCTACGACGGGTGCAGCATGGGCAACGCCGACATCGTCCGCTTCCGCCACAACAGCGTCGACGACCTCGCCAAGCGCCTCGGCCGCCTGCCGCCGGGAGCGGGTAAGCTCGTCGTGCTCGAGGGCGTCTATTCGATGCTCGGCGACATCGCGCCGCTCGCCGAGATGGTCCGGGTCGCCAAGGCGGCGGGCGCGATGGTGCTGGTCGACGAGGCGCACGCCATGGGCTTCTTCGGCGATCACGGCCGCGGCGTGACCGAGGCGGCGGGCGTCGAGGATCAGGTCGACTTCGTCATCGGCACCTTTTCGAAGTCGGTCGGCACGGTCGGCGGCTTCTGCGTGTCGAACCATCCCAAGTTCGAGGTGCTCCGCCTCGTCTGCCGGCCGTACGTCTTCACCGCGTCGCTGCCGCCCGCCGTCGTCGCGTCGTCGGCGACGTCGATCCGCAAGCTGATGCACAACCACAACAAGCGCGCGCACCTGTGGGAAAACACCCGCGCGATGCACGCCGGGCTACGCGCGCGCGGCTTCACGCTGGGTACCGCGACCGCCGAGAGCGCGATCCTCGCGGTCATCATGCCCGACCAGGCGACGACGCTGGCGATGTGGCAGGCGCTCCTCGAACGCGGCGTCTATGTCAACTTCGCCCGGCCCCCGGCGACGCCGACCGGCGTCTACCTGCTGCGCTGCTCGCTCTGCGCCGAGCACACCGCCGACGAGATCGCGACGATCCTGGCGGCGTTCGACGCGGCGGCGGCGGTGGTGGGGGTGGAGCTGAAGGCGACGGTTTGCGCCATAAGTGGACAGCAATCTCCGCGCTAGACGTGGGATGCTCGGCATCGCTATCCAAAGCACTCAGCTACTGGCTACTATACAAGAGTATCGGGCCGAACAGATGACACATCGCTATCCTTCTCGAGAACAGCAAGTGTCAGCTGTCGGCTACAATCGATCGTTCGCCTCATTAGGTCGTTCTGTTCATTGACAAAAGCGGTTGTAAGAATGAACGCGCCTTTTCCGTGCCGCATGAAAGGGGTGAGGCAGTAAAGTGCTCCGTCATCATTGGATTGCGGTGATAGCCCAAACGGCTGATGCGCTAATACATTACGGATGCTTTGTATCTTACGAAGCCCTTCGTTGAGTGCCTTCGCAATTTCGACGGCCATGCAGTTCCTAGCAATCATCTTAGACACTGACATACGCCGATCAAATGTCAGCGACTGCAAAATACCCTCTTCAAGTGTCTTGCACCTCGCCAATACTCATTCTCTTACCTAGAAAATAGTGGATTATGGACGCACTCAAATTACGTTCGATTGTGAAGGCGCCAGCAAGAAACCCACCACGTACCTGCCTGACCCAGTCGTGAATGTCCCTTATCATGGCCTCGGGCGTCTCGGAGTTTTCAAAGCCGCGCGGTCCATCGTTACCCCACCTAATTTCTCCCTCTTGGATCATTGCGTCCTCGACTAGGATGGTCAGTAACGTCTTTGCTCGATGGCAGCCGCCGCCACCAAACTCGGCTAGCGAACAACTATCCTAGAAGGCGAGCCGGGGTGTTGCGAGTGTGCACTTTCTCCATGACCCCGCCTCCGCGCGAGGGTATAGCCGCGCCCGGGGGCGTTGGCGGGCGGCGGCGGCACGGGCAGGGAACACCACCACTTTGCGTTTTCTCACCCGTTTCGACCGCTACCTCGCCCGGCTGATCCTCGTGCCGCTGCTCGCCTGCCTGACGGTCGCGGCGATGCTGCTGCTGCTCGACAAGATGCTGAAACTGTTCGACTTCGTCATGAACGAGGGCGGGCCGGTGTCGGTCGTGTGGCGGATGCTTGGCAACCTCATCCCCGAATACCTGTCGCTCGGCATTCCGGTCGGGGTCCTGCTCGGCATCCTACTCGCCTTCCGCGGCCTCGCCATGTCGAGCGAACTCGATGCGCTCCGCGCGGTCGGGGTGTCGTACAACCGGATGCTGCGCGTGCCCCTCGCCTTCGCCGTCGTCTTCGCCGGGATCAGCCTCGCCATCGTCGGCTTCGCCGAGCCCTATTCGCGCTACGCCTACGAAGGGCTCCAGTTCGAGCTGCGCTCGGGCGCGCTCGGCGCGTCGATCAAGGTCGGCGAGTTCGCGCACCTCGCCAAGAACACGACGCTGAGAGTCGAGGAGAGCCGGAGCAAGGGGGCCGACCTGCGCGGGCTGTTCGTCCGGACCGAGGGCAGGAACGGCCAGTCGGTCGCGGTCACCGCCGAGCGCGGCACCTTCCTGTCGACCGACGACCCCGACGTCATCCTCCTGCGGCTGACCAACGGGACGATGGTCCATACCGCGTCGACCTTCACCGTGCCGCGCGTCCTGACGTTCAGGCAGCAGGACCTGCCGGTCAACCTGCCGGCGATCGGCAACTTCCGCGCGCGCGGCGACGAGGACGCCGAGCTGACGCTGCCCGAGCTCGCCGCGCAGTCGCGCGACCGCGGCAACGCCGCCGCGCTCCGCGTCCAGAACACGGCGTCACTGTGGCGGCGGATCGCGCTCGTCGCGGTGATGTTCGTCCTGCCGTTCCTCGCCGTCGCGCTGGCGGTGCCGCCCAAGCGCGCGACATCGCAGCTCGGCGTCTTCCTGTCGATCGTCCTCCTCGTCGTCTTCTTCAAGACAAGCCAGTACGGCGAGGCGATGGGGCGGATCGGCGCGGTCGACCCCGTCCTCGCGCAGGTCGTTCCCTTCGCGATCTTCGCCGGGATCGCGACGTGGATGTACTACGTCCTCGCCTTCGTCCCCGGCGCCCAGCCGATCGGCGCGCTCGACCGCGCCTTCGGCAAGGTGGTGCAGGCCGTCACCGGCCTGCTGCGGCGGCCGGTGCCGTGGCGCGAGGCGACGGTCGAGCCCGTGCCCGCGGCGGCCGAATGACCCTGTTCCCGTCGCCGACGATCGCGCGCTACACCGCGCGGCTGCTCCTGACGCGGAGCGCGGCGTTCCTCGCCGGCCTCGTCGTCATCCTGATGACGCTCGACCTGCTCGGCGAATCGGGCAAGATCCTCGCCGTCCACGGCAACACCGACGCCGACCTGTGGCACTATGTCGGGCTGCGCGTCCCGCAGCTGATCGCGCTGTTCCTGCCGTTCGCGGTGCTCCTCGGTACGCTCGTCGCGCTGGCGACGCTCAACGCCAATTCGGAGGTCGTCATCTTCAAGGCGGCGGGCATCTCGGCCCACCAGATCCTGCTGCCCCTCGTCCTTGCCGCGCTGGGTATCGCCGCGGTCAACTTCGCGTTCAACGAGGCTGTCGTGGTCAAGGCGAACAAGTCGCTCGCGGCGTGGCAGGCGGTCGACTACGGCCCGGTCGGGCGGGCGGTACCTGCGGTGACCGACGCGTGGGTCCGCGGCGGCGACGACCTGTTCCACGCCGCGAGCGTGACCGGCGCCGGGCCGGACACCATCCTCCACGACGTGACGATCTACGACCGCACCGGCAACCGGCTGGCGACCGTCGTCCACGGCGCGACGGCGCGGCCGGTTCCCGGCGGCTGGCGGCTGACCGACGTCGGCACGTTCGATGTGGCGCGCGGGGTCAATCGCCGGCTGCCGACGATCGACTTCGCCAGCCCCGTCGTTCCCGACCAGTTCACGACGACGACGGTGACCCCGGCGTTCACCGCGTTCTGGGATCTGATCCCGGCGATCCGCGAGCAGCGTGCGGCGGGCAAGCGAGTGACGCCGCTCGTCGCGGCGATGAACCACAAGGTGTCGGGGCCGCTGTCGGCGATCCTGATGCCGCTGCTCGGCGGGGTCGCGGCATTCGGGCTGGCGCGGTCGGGCCAGCTGTTCCTGCGCGCGGTGATCGGCATGTTCCTCGGCTTCGGCTTCTTCGTCGCCGACAATTTCATGGTCGCGATGGGCGGCTTCGGCACGGTGCCGCCGCTGCTGGCGTCATGGGCAGCGTTCCTGCTGTTCTTCCTGATCGGCGAAACGGTGCTGTTCCGCACCGAGGAATAGACCGGCGTCCTAAAACCGCCCTATTGACCACCTATATCACCGTGATCGAGGGAGCCGCCGCCGTGAATGTCATCGCCGACGCCGCCGCGCCGATCTGGAAGCGGTCGCATTATCTCAACAAGATGAGCCTCCGCGAACTCGTCGTCGCCTACTTCCAGTACTACACGATCCGCGCCTATCTCGGTATCGCCGCGCTCGCGCTCGGCGTCGCGCTGTGGTCGCCGCCGACGCTGGTCGCGGCGGCCCTGATCGTTGCCTTCGTCGCGCTGGTCTATCCGCTGGTGTGGTACTGCCTCCATCGCTGGGTGCTCCACAGCCGGTGGATGTGGAAGGTGCCGTTTCTCGCCGCGACGTGGAAGCGCATTCATTACGACCACCACCAGGACCCCAACCACCTCGAGATCCTGTTCGGCACGCTGAAGAGCGAGCTGCCGCCGGTGTTCCTGATGACGCTGCCAGTCGGCTATGCGATCGGTGGGACCGGCGGCGCGGCGGTCGGGTTGGCGACGGGCGTGCTGACGACGTGCTTCTACGAGTTCTGCCACTGCATCCAGCACCTGTCGTACAAGCCGAAGAACAAGTGGCTGCAGGACATGAAGGCGCGGCACATGGCGCACCATTTCCACGACGAGAGCGGCAACTTCGGCATCACCAACTTCGCGTGGGACCGGCTGTTAGGCACCTTCTACGAGCGGATCGAGCGGCCGGCGCGGAGCGCGACGGTGTTCAACCTGGGCTATACCGAGGAGGTCGCGCGGCGCTACCCGTGGGTCGCGCGGCTGTCGGGCGGGGTCGCGAGCGGCCACCCGCGCCAGCGCGACCGCGTCCCTGACCGCAAGGCGGCGTGACCGTGGCGGGGGGCGCGGTCACCATCGCCGAGGCGACGACGCCCGCCGACCGCAAGGCCTTCATCGAGCTGATCTACCGCCTCTATGCCCACGACCCGGCGTGGGTGCCGCCGCTGAGGAGCGAGGCGCGCGAGCTGATCGAGGGGATCAAGACCAACCCGTGGTTCGAGCACGGCCGCGCCAGATACTGGTTGGCCAAGCGGGGCGGGGAGGTCGTCGGCCGCATCTCGGCGCAGGTCGACACCCTCGTCCTCGAGTATATGGGCCCGCACGTCGGCCACTGGGGGATGTTCGAATGCGTCGACGACCAGGCGGTCGCCGACGCGCTGTTCGACGCCGCCGAGGGCTGGCTCCGTGCCGAGGGCATGACGACGGCGATGGGACCGTTCAGCCTGTCGATCTGGGACGAGCCCGGCCTCCTCGTCGATGGCTTTGAGCGGCCGCCGACGGTGATGATGGCGCATCACCTCAACCACTACGCGAAGCTGATCGAGGCGCGCGGCTATGTCGGGATCAAAGACCTCCACACCTACGAGCTCCAGATCGACAAGCCGTTCCCGGACATCGTGCAGAAGATCGTCGCCGCGTCGGAGAAGAGCGGCAAGGTCAAGACGCGGATGGTCGACAAGGCCAAGTTCGCCGAGGAAGCGGCGATCATCCTCGGCATCCTCAACGACGCGTGGTCGGAGAACTGGGGCTTCGTGCCGCTGACCCCGCTCGAGGTTGCGCACGTCGGGGTCAAGCTCAAGCCGATCGTCTACAACGACCTCGTCCGCATTGCCGAGGTCGACGGCGAGCCGGTCGCCTTCCTGATCGCGCTGCCCGACCTCAACGAGTTCACCGTCGACCTCGGCGGCCGGCTGTTCCCGTTCAACTGGGCCAAGCTGCTGTGGCGGCTGCGGAAACCGAGGATCAGGCGCATCCGCGTGCCGCTGCTCGGTGTCGTCAAGAAGCTCCAGGGGACGCGGCTGGCATCGATCATGGCGTTTCAGATGATCGAGTACATCCGGCGCACCGCGGTCGAGAACTATGGGGCGAAGCGCGGCGAGATCGGCTGGATTCTCGAGGACAACGGCCCGATGCGGTCGATCGCCGACGTCATCGAGGCCGAGGTGACCAAGACCTACCGCATCTACGAACGCGCGCTTTGAGCGCGAGTTCGACCCACGTCGGGACATGGTCCGACGCGCGCTCGCCGCCGCGCACCGCGCGGTCGATGCCGGCGTGGGTCAGGCGGTCGGCTGCGGCGGGCGACAGCAGCAGGTGGTCGATCCTGAGGCCGAGGTCGCGTGGCCAAGCGCCGGCCTGATAGTCCCAGAAAGTGTACGCCGGCCCGCGCGGCTGGAGCGCGCGGATCGCGTCGGTCCAGCCCTGATAGAGCAAGGTGCGGAACCGCGCGCGCGTTTCCGGCTGGACGAGTGCGTCCGCCGCCATCGCCGCCTCGCTGAACACGTCGACGGCCTCGGGGCAGACGTTGAAGTCGCCGGCGAGGACCACTGGCTGCTCGCTTGCGAGCAGCGCCGCGGCGCGCGCGGCGAGGCGATCGAACCACGCCAGCTTGTAGTCGAACTTGGGGCCGGGCTGCGGATTGCCGTTGGGCAGGTAAAGCGACGCGATCCGCACCCCGCAGACCTCGGCCTCGAGGTAGCGTGCGTGGTCGTCGGCCGGGTCGCCGTCGAGGCCCCGCCCCGTCTCGGTCGCCGGCTCCTTCGACAGGATGGCGACGCCGTTGAACCCCTTCTGCCCGTGGACCAGCGCGCTGTAGCCGGCGGCTGCGACGGCGTCGGTCGGGAAGCCGGCGTTGATCGTCTTGATCTCCTGAAGGCAGACGACGTCGGGTTCGGCCTCGGCCAGCCAGTCCAACAGCCGCGGCAGGCGCGCGCCGATGCCGTTGACGTTGAACGTGGCTATTTTCAACCGGTTAGACCGAGAACGACGACCCGCAGCCGCAGCCGCTGGCGGCGTTGGGGTTGGTCACCTTGAACGCTGCCGCGCCCATCGTCTCGACGTAATCGACCTCGGCCCCGTCGACGAACGGCAGGCTGACGGGGTCGATCAGCATCGCGACACCGTCGGTCTCGACGATCATATCATCGTCGGCAGCGGCGTTCTCGAGGCCGAACTTGTACTGGAAGCCGGCGCAGCCGCCGCCGTCGACGGCGAGGCGCAACTTGAGCCCCGGGTTGCCCTGGCGGGCGGCGATCGCCGTGACGCGCGCGGCGGCAGCGGACGAGAGGGCGACGGTGGCCATCGCTGACAGATAGGGCGGTATCCCCCGTGGCGCAATCGCGGTATCGCCGCGGTCGCGGGTGGTCACGGGCAGCGGCGCAAGTCCCGTTCGATTACAACGCGCTGTCCGGTGCCGCCGCGCCCGTCGCCGTGACATCCGCCACGCGGCGCTGTGCGGCGAGCAGCTCGCCCGACGCGTCAAGGAACGGGCGCGGGTCGGTGACGCGGCCGTCGAGGCGCACTTCGAAGTGGAGGTGTGTCCCGGTCGACCGTCCGGTCGACCCCATCCGCGCGATGACGTCGCCCTGGTGGACGGTGTCGCCCGGGTGGACGAGGATCGCCGACAGGTGGCCGTAGCGGGTGCTGATCCCGCGGCCGTGGGCGACCTCGACGCAGTTGCCGTACGCCCCCGCCCAGCCGGCGAGGCTGATCGTGCCGGCTGCGGCGGCGTAGATCGGATCGCCCTGCCGACCCATCAGGTCGACTCCGGCATGCAGCGCCGCCACGCCGGTGAACGGGTCGACGCGGACGCCGAACCCCGACGAATAGCTGACCGCCCTGACCGGCAGCGCCGCCGGGACGACCGCGAGCGCGGTTTCGAGGGCGGTCAGCTTCTTCCAGCTGACGAACAGCGACTTGAACCGCGGCTCGGCGTCGGCGGGAGCGCTCACCGGCAGGAAGGGCCCGCCGATGCCGCCGAACCCCCGGTCGGCGAACCCCGGTCCGGCGACGTCGGACGCCGCGAGCAACCGGTCGGGGTCGAGGCCGAGGCGGTGGACGAGCGTGCGGGTATCGCGCAGCCGCGCCTCGGCCGCGCCGGTCGCGCGGTCGACGAAGGCGAGCTGGTCGGCTTCGAGTTTGCGGAACGGGGCCATGACGGTGTCGGCCGCCGCGAGCTGGCCGGTCGCGTCG